>JAWKQI010000001.1:300000-577468 GCA_041390245.1 Eubacteriales bacterium | reverse complement strand
GTAGGAGCTGGAGTCGTTTCAGAGGTTATTGAATAATTCAAGTATTTTTTAAGCCACTTGCATACAGGTGGCTTTTTTATCTTTATAAAAATATAAAAAAAATATTTAAAAAGGCTTGCATTTGAATTTCTGTTATAGTAAAATAATTACGCTGCGCGAAATCGCGTTAATGGGATGAGGCGAAAGGTTGCCGGATATTCCGGGTAGTTTTCGCTGACAAATGTCTGACAATCAGGCGGCGGTTTTCGCTTTTTTAAAAAAAGCAAAAAGAAACACACGGATACGTGGGCAGGAAAACCGCATAAAAAAGGAGGAAATTAGTTAAATGTCAAGCCAAAAAATAAGAATTAAGTTAAAATCATACGACCATAACTTGATTGACCAATCGGCAATGCGTATCGTAGAAACTGCGAAACGTACAGGAGCAAAGGTTTCTGGACCTATTCCTCTGCCGACAGAAAAAGAAATAATAACAATTCTTCGTGCTCCGCATAAATATAAAGATTCGCGTGAGCAGTTCGAAATCAAAACGCACAAGAGACTTATCGATATACTTGAAGCGACCTCAAAGACTACAGATTCTTTAATGAGGTTAGATTTGCCGGCTGGCGTTGATATCGAAATTAAGCTCTAAGGCAACGTGGAGGTTGATTTATATGATAAAAGCAATATTTGGAAAAAAACTGGGCATGACCCAGATATTCAACGACGATGGAACGATAGTACCTGTAACTGTAGTACAAGCAGGTCCGTGTGTTGTCGTACAAAAGAAAACAGAAGAAAAAGATGGATATAACGCAATAAAAGTTGGGTTTTCAGACATCCGCGAAAGTTTAGTTACTAAACCTATAAGCGGTTGCTATAAAAAAGCAGGCGTTAGTGCAAAGAGATTTCTTCGCGAAATAAAAACTAACGATTTAGGTGATTATGAAGTTGGCCAGGAAATAAAAGCAGACGTTTTTGAATCCGGAGATACAATAGATGTAAGCGGTATTTCAAAAGGCAGAGGCTTCAAGGGCGTTATAGCAAGATGGGGGCAGCACAGAGGCCCTATGACTCATGGTTCCAGATATCATAGAAGACCTGGTTCAATGGGAGCATGTTCAGACCCGTCTAAAGTATTTAAAAACAAACACCTTCCTGGACACGCCGGTATGCAGAAAATAACGGTGCAGAACTTAAAGGTAGTTAAAGTAGATTTAGACAAAAACGTAATTTTAATAAAAGGTGCCATCCCGGGTGCTAACGGCGGGCTCGTATCGATAAAGAAAAGCGTAAAGGCTTAAAGATTGCCCGGATAAGGAGGAAAAAGATATGCCAAAAGTATCAGTTTATACTAAAGACGGAAAAAGTTCTGGCACGATTACTTTAAAAGATGAGATATTTGCAGTTGAGATAAATAAGCCTGTAATGCATCAGGTGGTTGTTGCACAGCTTGCTAATAAAAGGCAGGGAACGCAAAGCGCGCTTACCCGTGCAGAAGTAAGGGGCGGCGGAATCAAGCCGTGGCGCCAAAAAGGAACAGGGCGCGCAAGACAGGGCTCCATACGTTCACCGCAGTGGACAAAGGGCGGAGTTGTATTTGCTCCAAAGCCGAGAGATTATAAAAAGAGCGTTAACAGAAAAGTTAAGAGAATTGCGCTTAAATCAGCATTGTCACTTAAAGCTCAGGAAGAAAACATCATCGTTATGAAGGATTTAAATTTAGAGCTTGGCAAGACAAAAGAAATGTTTGAAATACTTAAGAATTTAAATGTAGATAAAAAAGCGCTTATAGTATTAGACGGCGAAAACCAAAACGCGGTGCGTGCTGCTGCTAATATACAGAATGTAAAGACTATAGCCGCTAATGCTTTAAATGTTTTAGATATACTGAAATACGAAAAGTTTATTATCACCAAAGATGCTGTAAAGACAGTTGAGGAGGTGTACGCATAATGAAATCCGCACACGACATCATAATCAAGCCGGTTTTAACGGAAAAAATCTATGATGAGCTATCAAGGAAAAAATATTCTTTTATAGTAGCAATAGATGCTAACAAAACGGAAATAAAAACTGCAATTGAGGAAATATTCGGCGTTAAAGTAGACAAAGTAAACACACTGCGCCGTTTCGGCAAGCTTAGGAGGCAGGGCTATAATATAGGAAGACGTCCTGAAACTAAGAGAGCTTATGTAACCTTGAAAAAAGGCAGCAAGAGTATAGAGTTTTTCGATAACATGGTTCAGTAATAAGCAAAATTAAAAGGTTTTGGCCGACAAGTTTAGGAGGAACGTATTATGGCTATTAAAAAATATAAACCGACCTCACCAGGCAGAAGGTTTATGTCAGTCTCCGCTTATGAGGAGATAACAAGCAAAACTCCGGTGAAGTCTAAAATAGAAGGAAAGAAAAGTTCTGGCGGAAGAAATGCCGACGGACATATTACCGTACGTCATAGGGGCGGCGGAACAAAGAGAAAATTAAGGGAAGTAGATTTTAAAAGAAATAAAGACGGTATTGAAGCAAAGGTAGCGACAATAGAGTATGACCCTAATAGAACCGCAAACATAGCACTTTTAAATTATGTAGACGGTGAAAAGAGATACATTTTAGCTCCTTATGGCCTTTTAGTAGGAGACGTAATAGTATCCGGCCCAGATGCAGACATCAAAGTAGGAAATGCTCTTCCGCTTACAAACATACCGGTAGGTACTATGATCCATAATATAGAATTGCAGCCTGGTAAAGGCGGGCAGTTGGTAAGAAGCGCCGGTAACGCAGCGCAGCTTATGGCTAAGGAAGGTACATATGCACAGGTAAGGCTCCCTTCTGGAGAAGTAAGGATGATTTCAATCCGCTCAAAGGCAACTATAGGGCAGGTTGGAAATATAGATAATGAAAACATAGCACTTGGAAAAGCAGGAAGAAAGAGGCATATGGGTATCCGTCCGACAGTAAGAGGTTCAGTCATGAACCCTTGCGACCATCCGCACGGCGGTGGCGAAGGCAAGTCGCCTATAGGCCGCTCTGGACCTGTTACACCTTGGGGAAAACCAGCACTTGGATATAAGACAAGAAAGAAAAAGAACAGATCCGATAAATTTATCGTTAAGAGAAGAAATAAAAAATAAGGTTATTATCCGCCGAAAAGGAGTGAAAGAAAAGTATGAGCAGGTCAGTAAAAAAGGGACCTTTTGTCAGCGAAAGGCTGCTTAAAAAAATACAGGATATGAATAATAAAAATGAAAAGAAGATAATTATGTCCTGGTCTAGAGCATCTACGATCTTTCCGGATTTCGTAGGGCATACCATTGGAGTCCATGATGGGAAAAAATTTGTTCCCGTATATGTAACGGAAGATATGGTAGGACATAAATTGGGCGAATTCGCACCCACGCGTACATTTAGAGGGCATGCGGGCGAAAAAAGTTCGGCGTCCAAGTAGTTTCAAGGAGGAACAAACATGGCAAAGCGTCAAAGAGAAAAGGCGAGCATGCGTGCACAGAATAAAGATACGAGGCCAAAAGCAATTGTGCGTTATGTGCGTATATCGTCTAGCAAAGCAAAAGCAGTTATAGATTTAATCCGGGGCAAGAAAGTAGATGAAGCAGAAAAGATTTTGATGTCGCTTCCAAAAGCTTCGTCGGAAATTTTAGCTAAGCTTTTAAAATCTGCTGTAGCTAATGCTGAGAACAATTTGGAAATGGCTAAAGAAGATCTTTACGTAGCAGAAGCTTATGCGAACCAGGGGCCGACATTAAAGCGTTTTATGCCACGCGCCCAGGGCAGAGCAACTCGTATAAGAAAAAGAACCAGCCATATTACTATAATACTTGATAGGATTAAATAGGGAGGTAAACCATGGGACAAAAAGTACATCCACACGGCCTTCGGGTCGGCGTTATCAAAGATTGGGATACGCGTTGGATAGCAAACAAAAAAGATTTTGCCAATTACCTCATTGAGGATCATCAGATAAGAAAACACTTGAAAGAAAAGCTTTTTGCAGCCGGTGTTTCAAAAATTGAAATAGAGCGTGCAGCTAATAAAGTTACGGTAAATATCTTTGCATCAAAACCAGGAATAATAATCGGCAAAGGCGGAGCTGGAATAGAAGCGCTAAAGGCTGATTTAGCAAAGCGTTTCAGTAAGGCTATAAACTTGAATATAATAGAAGTTAAAAGGCCGGATACAGACGCGCAATTAGTTGCAGAAAACATTGCGGCACAGCTTGAAAAACGTATTTCGTTCAGGCGTGCTATGAAACAAGCGATTTCCCGTACGATGAAATCTGGAGTCCTTGGAATAAAGACTATGTGCTCCGGCCGTTTGGGCGGTGCTGAAATAGCAAGGACTGAACAGTACCACGAAGGGTCTATCCCACTGCAGACTATTCGTGCAAACATCGATTACGGTTTTGCAGAAGCTCATACTACTTATGGAAAGATCGGAGTTAAGGTCTGGCTATATAAAGGAGAGCTCTTAGGGGATCCGCTTAGGGATAAATATAATACTGCTGCGGAAGGGGGCAAAAAAAATGTTAATGCCAAAAAGAGTTAAACGCAGAAAAGTACAACGCGGGAGAATGAAAGGTAAAGCATTATCCGGAAACTTCGTATCATACGGAGAATACGGTTTACAGGCCCTGCAGCCGGCTTGGATAACAAGCAACCAAATAGAGGCAGCACGTATAGCGATGACACGTTATACGAAAAGAGGCGGTAAAGTGTGGATAAAGATATTCCCACACAAACCAGTAACCGAAAAACCTGCAGAAACTAGAATGGGTTCTGGTAAAGGTTCACCTGAATATTGGGTGGCAGTTGTAAAGCCAGGTAAAGTACTATTTGAAATAGCAGGAATTACAGAGGACGTTGCAAGAGAAGCATTAAGGCTCGCGGCGAACAAACTTCCAATTAAGTGCAAGTTTGTAAAAAAGGAAATAGGTGGTGAGCAGGATGAAGGCTGAAGAAATTCGTGGTTTATCCGAACAGGAATTAAACGTTAAATTAAAAGATCTAAAAACAGAGTTATTTAACCTGCGCTTTCAAAATGCAACAGGACAGTTAAATGACGTAATGACTATAAACAAAGTAAAAAAAGATATAGCAAGGGTTAAAACCATTATCCGTGAACGCGAGATAATGGCTGCAGCCGAGTAAGAAAAGGAGGACCCTTAGATGTCTGAACAAAGAGGAAACAGAAAGACCAGAATCGGTGTTGTCGTAAGCGATAAAATGGATAAAACAATTGTCATAGCTATTAAGACAAAGGTTAAGCATCCGCTTTACGGCAAGACTGTTAATAAAACAAGCAAGCTTAAAGTACACGACGAGAACAATCAGTGCAAAGTGGGCGATATTGTAAAAATCATGGAAACCCGCCCGTTGAGCCGCGAAAAGAGATGGAGACTTGTCGAGGTTCTCGAGCAGGCCAAGTAGAGGAGGGTAAGCAATGATTCAACCGCAAACGCGCCTTAAAGTAGCTGATAATTCAGGCGCAAAGGTTATACAATGCATTAGAATAATGGGTGGATCTGTAAGAAAATCTGCCAATATCGGCGATGTAATTATAGCATCGGTTAAAACCGCAACGCCTGGCGGTACCGTTAAGAAAAAAGACGTTGTACGTGCTGTTGTTGTCAGGTCTGTTAAAGGCATCAGCAGAAAAGATGGTTCGTATATACGTTTTGACGAAAACGCTGCAGTTATCATAGATAACCAGAAACAGCCAAAGGGAACGCGTATCTTTGGACCAGTTGCTCGCGAGCTTCGTGAGAAAGACTATATGAAGATAGTTTCTCTTGCACCCGAAGTGCTTTAACGAAAGGTGGTAAAGTGAAATGAATATTAAAAAAGGCGATACAGTAGCTATAATGACTGGAGAAGACAAAGCAAACAAAGGCAAATTGAAAAAGGGCAAAGTCTTAACAGTATTCCCTAAGGAAAACAAGATTATTGTCGAGGGAATAAATATGGTTACTAAACATAAAAAAGCGAAGAGCGCATCCGACCCGGGTGGAAAAATCAATCAGGAAGCAGCTTTTGATGCTTCAAATGCAATGGTTGTTTGCCCTAGTTGCGGAAAACCTGCTCGTATTGGATATCAGATATTGGGTGACGGCACAAAACTTCGTGTTTGCAAAAAGTGCGGCGAGCCCTTTAAGAAGTAAGGGAGGTAATTTCAGTTGCCTAGATTAAAGGATAAATACAAAAATGAAGTCGTACCGGCTTTGATGAAAAAGTTCAATTACAGCAATATTATGAAAGCTCCCAAGCTTGAGAAAGTTGTTTTGAACATGGGCATGGGAGATATTAAAGAAAATCCAAAGGGACTAGACTCTGCATTAAAGGTATTAACTGACATAGCAGGGCAAAAGCCGGTGGTCACATTGGCTAAAAAGTCTGTTGCTAACTTTAAAGTTCGTGAAGGCATGAAGGTGGGCGCTAAGGTAACACTACGCGGAGACCGTATGTACGAGTTTTTAGATAAGTTTATGAACTTGGTTCTTCCCCGTGTAAGAGACTTCAGAGGAATTAACGGGAAATGCTTTGACGGAAGAGGAAACTTTGCTATGGGACTAAAAGAACAGCTTGTTTTCCCTGAAGTTAATTATGATGATATAGATAAGACACGCGGTATGGATATAATCATCGTTACAACGGCAAAGACAGACGAAGAGGCAAAAGAACTCTTGGCCAATATGGGCATGCCGTTCAAACAATAAGGAGGTAGTAGCGTGGCTAAATTAAGTATGATAAACAAACAACAGAAGGGTTCTAAATTTTCTACGAGAAATTATACTCGTTGCCGTATATGTGGCCGCCCTCATGCTGTTTTGAAAAAATATGGTATATGCCGTATATGCTTTAGAGAATTAGCATATAAAGGACAGATTCCTGGAGTTAGAAAAGCGAGCTGGTAAAAACCAAAATTTTTAAGGAGGTAGTAAAGATGCCTGTAACCGATCCAATTGCGGATATGTTAACCCGCATTCGTAACGCACTAGTTGCGAGGCATGAAGTAATAGATATACCCGCCTCAAATATGAAGAAAGAAATTGCCCAGATATTATTAACTGAGGGCTTTATAAAAGGCTTTGAGGTTAAAGATGATATCGTAGGTGGAAGTATCAGAGTAACACTTAAATATGGCCCTAATAATGAGAAGGTCATAAACGGTTTAAAGAGAATAAGTAAACCAGGTCTTAGGGTATACGTTAAAAACGATCAGGTTCCTAAGGTCTTGGGCGGCTTGGGGATAGCCATTATCTCCACATCCAAAGGCATTATGACAGACAGAGAGGCAAGACAAAAAGCTGTCGGCGGTGAAGTTTTGGCTTATGTTTGGTAATGCAAGGATAAGAATCAACGGAGGTATATAACTAATGTCAAGAATAGGAAGGCTTCCCATAACCTTACCTGCAGGCGTTACCGTTACGGTTGCCGAAGACAATATGGTTAAGGTTAAAGGCCCAAAAGGGGAATTAGCCGAAAAAATTAATTCGGATATAAAAGTTGAGGTCGGTGAAGATACTGTAACCGTAACCAGGCCCAACGATGAAAAGGAAATGAGAGCTCTTCACGGTCTTACGCGCGCTTTAATTGCCAATATGGTACACGGTGTAACTCAAGGCTTTGAAAAAGCACTTGAAATAATTGGCGTTGGATACAGAGCACAAAAATCCGGTAAGAAAATCGTACTTACTATTGGATATTCCCATCCTGTAGAAGTTTTAGAAGATGACGGAGTCACATTTGACGTTCCTACACCAAATACGATCGTCGTTAAGGGAATAAGCAAGCAGAAGGTAGGACAGATTGCCTCGGACATACGCTCAATTCGCCCGCCAGAACCGTATAAGGGCAAAGGTATCAAGTATAAAGGCGAATATATACAGCGCAAAGTCGGCAAGACTGGTATAAAGTAAGGGAGAGGTGAGATAAAAGTGATTGTAAAACCAGATAGAAATAAAATTCGTACTGCAAGACATAGAAGAGTACGAAACAAAATATCCGGAACGAGTGAGAGACCAAGGCTTAACGTATTCAGAAGCACTTCTCATATATATGCTCAAGTAATTGACGACATTAAAGGAGTGACAATCGCCTCCGCCTCAACTGCTGAAAAAGATGTTGCCAGCAAGATTTCCGGCAAGACAAAAAAAGAAGCTGCGAAGATTGTAGGCGAAATTGTAGGCAAAAGAGCAATTCAAAAGAAGGTTACTGAGGTAGTCTTCGACAGAGGCGGATACTTGTACACTGGCAGAGTAGCAGAGCTGGCAGACGGTGCAAGACAAGCTGGACTGAAGTTTTAAAGGAGGTAGCAATTGTGCAACACATAGACGAAAACGCAAATGAATTGAAAGAAAAATTAGTTGCTGTAAATCGTGTCGCAAAGGTTGTCAAAGGAGGCCGTAACTTCAGGTTCACTGCTTTGGTGGTTGTTGGAGACGAGAACGGACATGTTGGCGCCGGAATGGGTAAAGCTGCTGAAATTCCAGACGCAATAAAGAAAGCCGTACAAAAAGCAAAAAGAAATTTGATAGATGTACCTATTGTTGGAACAACTATTCCACACGAGGTATTAGGAAAGTTTGGACGCGGCAAAGTTTTATTATTACCTGCTCAGGAAGGTACCGGAGTTATAGCCGGAGGACCTGCACGTGCAGTGCTTGAAATGGCAGGAGTTAAGGATATTAAAACTAAATCTTATGGTACGAACACACCAGTTAACTGCGTTAAGGCTACGATAGAAGGTTTAAGAGAGTTAAAGACCGCAGAAAAGGTAGCAAGACTTCGCGGCGTTAGCGTAGATCAATTGAGATAAGGAGGGCAAAGTTATGGCAAAGGTAAAAGTAACGCTTGTAAAAAGCCCTATTGGATACAGTAAAGATCAGAAAGCTACAGTTTTAGCTTTAGGACTTAGCAAGTTAAACTCTTCAGTTGTACATGAAGAGAACGAAGCTATAAAAGGAATGATTTTTAAAGTTAAACATTTGGTTAAGGTAGAGAGTGCAAAATAAAGAAAAGGAGGCAGGAAAAGTGGCGATATTAAATGAGTTAAAGCCGGCGCAAGGTTCTACAACTAAGAAAAAGCGCGTAGGCAGAGGAACCGGGTCCGGAATGGGCAAAACCTCAACGCGTGGTCATAAAGGACAAAAAGCAAGAAGCGGCGGCGGAGTTCGACCGGGATTCGAAGGCGGCCAGATGCCTCTTGCTAGAAGACTTCCTAAAAGAGGCTTTGTAAATATATTTGCAACAGTATATGCTACTGTAAACGTATCTAATTTGAATAAATTCGATGAAGGTACAGTTATTACAGCTGAGTTTTTAAAAGAGCAAAATGTTATAAAGAAAATAAATGACGGATTAAAAGTTTTAGGTGACGGTGAATTAAGCAAAAAGCTTACAGTTAAAGCTAAAAAATTTACTAAGACCGCACAACAAAAAATAGAGGCTGTCGGCGGAGCAGCTGAGGTGGTATAATGTTTAAAACTTTACGTGATTCTTGGAAGGTTTTGGATATACGAAAAAAGATTCTGTATACACTGCTAATGTTATTTGTTTATAGGCTAGGAGTGTATGTTTCCATTCCGGGAATATCCCTAGATGTGGTAGAACAGCAGATTTCCAATTCTACGCTACTTACATTTTTAAGCCTGTTATCAGGCGGCGGATTGGATAATATGAGCATTTTTGCACAAGGTATTACTCCATATATTAATGCTTCAATTATTATGAACCTATTAACTGTTGCAATACCAGCTCTTGAACGGCTTCAAAAAGAGGGGCAGGAAGGGCAGAAGAAGATATCCAATATAACCAGGTATGTGGCGGTTGGAATAGGCCTTGTACAGGCAACAGCTATTCTAATAAGTTTTATAAATGCAGGAGCTATAGACCCAACCGTATTTAATATAATAATGGTTCTGCTTTGCTTAACAGCAGGTACAGCTCTTGTTATGTGGATCGGTGAGAGAATCACTGAAAAAGGTATAGGAAATGGTATTTCGCTGCTTATCTTCGTAAGTATCATTTCAAGGTTGCCTAGTGCAATTTACGATTCGATAGCTCAGGTTGCAGCAGGAACACAGACTATAATAGAGACATTGATGATCTTAGCGTTGGCATTGCTCGTAGTTACGGGTATAACATTTGTAGATATGGGCGAGAGGCGTATACCGGTACAGTATGCTAAGCGTGTAGTAGGAAGAAAGATGTATGGCGGCCAGTCGACTCATATACCTATGAGAGTCAACCAGTCCGGTGTTATTCCTATAATATTTGCTATTACACTTATAAACTTCCCGATAATAATAACGGAAATGGTAGCAAAAGACTCATCGCTTTATCAATTTTTGTCAAATAACTTTAGTTCTAACGGTGCGTCTCCTGTATATCTTATAACTTATGCGCTGTTGATACTGTTTTTTACATATTTTTATTCACAGATCACATTCAATCCTGTGGATGTAGCAAAGAACATGCAGCAGTATGCAGGGTTTATACCAGGGATCCGTTCGGGTAAACCTACTTCGGATTACCTGCATAAGATTTTGAGCAGGATAACGCTGTTTGGAGCTTTATTCTTGGCATTGGTAGCAGTAATACCAACTATGATTAATGCGACGCTGTTTTCGATATTCGGCGCTACCAGCTTAATGATTATGGTAAGCGTATCGCTTGAAACTACTAAACAACTTGAGTCGCAGATGATGATGAGACATTATAAGGGATTCTTAAAATAATTTTTTGGAGGAATGAAAATGAAGTTATTGTTTTTAGGCCCACCGGGAGCAGGAAAAGGCACACAGGCACAGATCGCAGCTAAGGAACTTAATATTTCGCATATTTCTACTGGAGATATGCTTAGAAAAGAAATAAAAGAGCAGACAGAGCTTGGAAAAGCTGCTAAAGATTATATAAATCGTGGACAGCTTGTTCCAGATAGTGTTATAATCGATATGGTAAAAAAGCGTTTACAGGAGCCGGATTGCAAAAACGGTTTTATCCTAGACGGTTTTCCAAGAACGCTTGAGCAGGCAATAGCGCTTGATGCCGTTGTTAAATTAGACTACTGCATCAATTTCGTTATAAACGACGACATAATATTCCACCGTATCTGTGGAAGAAGAGTTTGTGAAAAGTGCGGCAACGTATCTCATATAGACAGACTTGGAGACAACACAGTTTGTGAAGTCTGCGGCGGTAAATATGTAACGCGTCCAGATGACAATGTAGAAACCATTAAAAACAGGCTTGAAGTCTATCAAAAACAGACACAGCCGCTGATTAGTTTCTATAAAGAAAAGGGAATACTCAGAGATATAGATTCAGGAGTTGACTCAGCAATAGTGTTTAAACAGCTTCTTGAAATATTGAAATAAGGGAAAATGTTAATACTTAAATCCTCAAGAGAAATACAGTTAATGAGGGAATCCGGAAAGATTCTTTATGAAGTTATGCAGTCTCTCATAGAAAATGTCAGGCCTGGGATAACTACGCACTTTTTAGACGAAGTTGCAAAAAAAGAAGTTTTAAAGTATAATGCTTCTTGTTCTTTTAAAGGGTATCAAGGATATCCGGCTCACATATGTACTTCTATAAATGAGGAGATAGTCCATGGTATACCGTCTCGTGACCGTGTTTTAAAAGAGGGCGACATAATCGGTATTGATGCCGGCGTACTTTATAAAGGGTATAATTCTGACATGGCTAGAACTATCCCTGTCGGGAAAATATCTGATAAAGCCAAACGCTTGATTGATACGGGTAAGCAATGCTTTTTTGACGGAATAGCAGAGCTAAAAGAAGGAAACAGACTTTATGATATTTCGGCAGCCATTGAAAAGACTGCTAAATCAAACGGCTATGCTATCACGCGGGAACTGACAGGCCATGGAATAGGTAAAACCCTGCATGAGGATCCTAGTATACCTAATTATAAACCTGCAGGTTTTGGCGTACGGCTTAAAACTGGAATGACGCTTGCTATAGAACCTATGATAAATGCGGGAGCGGCACCTGTTAAATGGGAAAAAAACGGGTGGACGGTACGCACGGCGGATAGATCTCTTAGCACTCATTATGAGAACACAGTTGCTTTAACTGATAATGGCGTTGTCATTTTGACTGCACCCTAGATCTATTTAAGGAGGGGAAATAAGTGAGTAACTTATCCATAGAGGTAGGTAGAGTGGTTGTTTCCACCGCTGGCAGGGATAAGAATAAAGTCTTTATAATAACAAAGATTGTAGACAAAGAGTATGTATATATAGCAGACGGAGATTTACGAATACTTGCTGTTCCAAAGAAAAAAAAGATTAAACATTTAGATTTAAAACCAGAGGTTTTAGATAACATAAAGGAAAAGTTAATGAATAGCAAGAAAGTTTTTGACGCCGAGCTTAAAAGCGCCATAAAGTCTTTAGAATATGGCGAGGTCAAGAAGGGGGATTAAAGAATTTGTCTAAAAGTGACGTGATTGAAATGGAAGGCATAGTTACTGAGACATATCCAAATGCGATGTTTCAGGTAGAGTTGTCTAACGGTCATAAAGTTTTAGCACATATATCAGGTAAACTTAGAATGAACTATATAAGGATACTACCTGGAGATAAAGTTACAGTTGAGCTTTCTCAGTATGATTTGACAAAGGGCAGAATTACCTGGCGCGGAAAAAACTAATCAATTGACCATATAAGTTTTTAGGAGGGTTATATTAATGAAGGTAAAACCATCAGTAAAACCGATTTGCGAAAAATGCAAAACGATAAAAAGACACGGTAAAGTTATGGTTATTTGTAAAAACAAAAAACATAAACAAACACAAGGTTAAAAATAATCTCCGGCTCATTAGCGGCTGATAAATTTTTAAGGGCTACCTTAAAAGATGGGCTGGGTTTTATAAGATAAATATTTATTTGTAATTACGGAGGTGTAGCAATTAATGGCACGTATCGCTGGTGTAGATCTTCCAAGAGATAAGCGTGTTGAAGTAGGCCTTACTTATATTTATGGTATAGGTCCTAAGTGCGCTCAAAATATAATTAAAGCTACCGGCGTAAATCCTGACATTCGTGTTAAGGATTTAGATGAATCGGATGTTAGTAAATTAAGAGAGTATATCGATAAGAATGTCAAGGTAGAAGGCGATTTAAGGCGTGAAGTTTCGTTAAACATAAAACGTCTTGTTGAAATCGGCTGTTACCGCGGAATAAGACATCGTCGCGGCTTGCCTGTTCGTGGGCAAAGCACGAAACAAAACGCAAGAACCCGCAAAGGCCCCAAAAGGGCTGCAGCGAGCAAGAAAAAATAGGAGGAGGGATATAAGTGGCTCAACCTAAAGGAAAGAAAACAACTAGAAAACGTAGAGAAAAGAAGAATATAGAGCGTGGGCAAGCGCATATCCGTTCTTCCTTTAACAATACTCTTGTAACCATAACAGACACAGCAGGCAATGCACTTTCATGGGCATCTGCAGGCGGCCTGGGTTTTCGTGGTTCTAAAAAGAGCACTCCATTTGCAGCACAGACAGCAGCTGAAACAGCAGCTAAAGCAGCGATGGAGCATGGTTTAAAGACAGTTGAAGTATATGTAAAAGGTCCGGGATCGGGAAGAGAAGCTGCAATAAGAGCATTGCAGACAGCAGGTTTAGAGGTTAATTTGATAAAAGATGTGACCCCTATCCCTCACAATGGATGCCGCCCGCCAAAGAGAAGAAGAGTATAAGGAGGAAAGCTATAAATGGCAAGACATACAGGATCTGTTTGCCGTTTGTGCCGCCGGGAGGGTGCAAAACTCTTCCTTAAGGGTGACCGTTGTTATTCGCAGAAGTGTTCTTATACTTTGCGTCCGGTTGCACCAGGCCAGCACGGTGTAAGCAGAAAAAAGCAATCTGGATATGGGCTTCAGTTGCGCGAAAAACAGAAAGTAAAACGTGCATATGGAATGATGGAATCTCAGTTTGAGAAATTCTTTAGAATTGCTGAAACCATGAAGGGAAAGACTGGTGAAAATCTGTTGCAGCTTTTAGAGCGCAGGTTAGACAATGTTGTTTACCGTTTAGGACTTGGCGACAGCCGTGCACAGGCTAGGCAGATGGTTTTACATGGTTTTATTAAAGTAAATGGCAAAAAGGTTGATATAGCATCATACTTAGTTAATGA
The DNA here is from genome assembly GCA_041390245.1 of Eubacteriales bacterium. Lineage (NCBI taxonomy): Bacteria > Bacillati > Bacillota > Clostridia > Eubacteriales > Eubacteriales bacterium. The sequence continues at coordinate 563,313 of JAWKQI010000001.1, read as the reverse complement.
AGGTGATGAAATTACTATTCGCGAGAAAAGCCGTGATATGGAAAAATTTAAGGAAATACGCGAAGGCGATGCAAGGCCGATGCCGAAATGGTTAACGTTTGATAATGCGAATTTAACAGGAAAAGTTATAGCAATTCCGGATAGAGACGACATCGATTTAACGATAGAAGAGCATCAGATTGTAGAGCTTTATTCCAAATAATTAAGCTTATGTGCCCCCAGAAAGATGGGTTTTAAGGAGGGTAATTAAAGAATGTTAGGAATTGAAAAGCCAGTAATAGAATGTGTTGAGGAGTCCGGTAAGAACTATGCAAAGTTTGTCGTGGAGCCTCTTGAGAGAGGGTTTGGGACAACGCTTGGCAACTCGCTTAGAAGAGTTCTTTTATCCTGTTTGCCGGGTGCAGCAGTTACCAGCGTTAAAATAGACAACGTACTTCATGAGTTTTCTACGATAGAAGGCGTTAGAGAAGACGTTGTCAATATTGTTTTAAATTTAAAACAACTTGTAGTACGTATGTATTCAGACCAGCAAAAGACGCTTATAATAGATGCACACGGGCCTAAGGATGTAACAGCGGCAGATATAGTCTGCGATTCGGAAGTAGAGATAGTAAACCCTGAACTTACAATTGCTACACTTGGTGAAAACGCTAATTTATACATGGAAATAACAGTTGATAAGGGCAGAGGATATGTCATGGCAGATAAAAGCAGCCAAGAAAATCTTCCTATTGGCATAATACCAATAGATTCTATCTATACGCCTATTAAAAAAGTCAATTTTAACGTTGAAAATACTCGTGTCGGCCAAATTACGGACTATGACAAGCTTTCTTTGGAAGTATGGACAAATGGCAGCGTAATGCCTGACGAAGCAGTATCGCTTGCAGCCAGAATTTTAAACGAGCATTTAATGCAGTTTGTCAACTTAAATAAAACGGTCGATATGGGAGAGATAATGGTTGAAAAGGAAAGCAATACAAAGGAAAAAGTCCTTGATACCACTATTGAAGAACTGGATTTATCTGTACGGTCTTACAATTGCCTAAAACGTGCAGGAATAAATACAGTACAAGAGCTTTTACAACGCAACGAAGAAGAGATGATGAAAGTCAGAAATCTCGGAAGAAAGTCTTTGGAAGAGGTTTTAGTGAAGTTGGATGCGTTGGGGCTTAAATTAAGACAGGATGATTAAACAAATAGGAGGGTTTTTAAAGTGGCGCTTTATAATAAACTTAGCAAACCGTCCGGCCCGAGAAAGGCAATGCTAAGAAATCTAGTTACCGACTTATTATGGAATGGTAAAATAGAGACTACTGAAGCAAAAGCCAAAGAAGTCAGGTCTATTGCTGAGAAGATCATTACCATGGCCATTAAGGAATACGATTCTAATGTCAAGGTGAAAAAGACGGTTTTAGAAAACGGCACGAAAGTGGAAAAAGAATTTGAAAATGATTCACCCGCTAAACTTCATGTAAGAAGGCAGATAATGTCTTATGTGTATGATATCAAAGAGGCAAAAGGTGAAAAAGAAAGCAAGTACACCTATATAAAAAGGACAAAGGACATTCAGCATCCATTAGTTGAAAAGTTATTTAGGGAAATCGCCCCTAAGTATGACAAGCGTGCGAAGGAGTCCGGTCAAGGCGGTGGATACACACGCATAGTGAAAAAAGGACCACGGCGCGGAGATGCTGCAGAAGTTGTTATTCTGGAGCTCGTATAGTGCTAAGAGATACTTAAAGGGCTTTAATTTAAGCCCTTTTTTTTAAAAAGATTATGGACGATATAATAAAGATCAAAAATGTCAGTTATTCTTATGATACGGAAAATGGTGAAAATGTAGCTCTTAATGATATAAGCTTAAATATCAAAGAGGGTGAATTTATTGTGTTTATCGGCCACAACGGTTCAGGTAAATCGACACTTGTCAAGATGTTAAATGCACTCATTATTCCAAAGGAAGGCGAAATAACAGTTGACGGAATGCTGACATCTGATGTTGAAAATAAATATGAGATAAGAAAAAAAGTAGGCATGGTTTTTCAAAATCCGGATAACCAGCTTATAGCCACGCTGGTTGAAGACGATGTGGCATTTGGCCCGGAAAATTTAGGGATACCGCCAAAGGAGATAGTCAAAAGGGTTAATTCAGCTCTTGAAGCCGTTGATATGACGAAATTCAGAAACAAGGCTCCGCATCTTTTAAGCGGCGGCCAGAAACAGCGCGTAGCTATCGCCGGAGTTTTAGCTATACGCCCGGATATAATAGTTCTGGACGAGCCTACTGCAATGCTGGACCCTGAAGGCAGGGGTGAAGTGCTTTCAACGGTTAGGCGCCTTAACAAAGAAGAAAACAAAACTATAGTTTTTGTTACGCATTATATGGAAGAAGTTGTATATGCTTCAAGAGTTGTGCTTTTATATGATGGTAAAATAGTATTCAACGGGACGCCCAAAGAGCTTTTTTTGAACAAAGAGCTTATTGCTGAATCGGGAATGACAATGCCTGTTCCAACGGCACTTTACCATCGGTTAAAGGCAAGGGGTATAGATATTGAGGACTGCCCGCTTACAACTGAGGAGTTAGTGGAGGGAATATGTCGCTTGTTATAGAGAATTTGGTTTATACATATATGCCAGGAACCCCATTTGAGGCAAAAGCGGTTGATAATATATCCTTTTCTATTAAAAAGGGCGAATATGTTGGGGTAATAGGCCATACCGGATCCGGGAAGACCACGCTTATTAAGATCATGTGTGCACTTTTAAAACAGGATTCCGGAAGAGTTTTGCTAAATGGTCAGGACATAGGCGCCAAGGGCTATGACAAAAAAGTGCTTAGAAAAAGTATTGGCGTCGTATTTCAGTATCCGGAGTACCAGCTTTTTGAAGAGACGGTCTATAAGGATATAGCCTTCGGGCCTAAAAAGCAGGGTTTGTCTGACGAGGAAGTTGATAAAAACGTTAAGGCAGCTATGAACATGCTTGACCTTCCATTTAATGAAATCAGCGAGAGGTCTCCTTTCGAACTGTCCGGCGGACAGAAAAGGCGTGTAGCTATCGCCGGAGTACTGGCGATGTTTCCGGAGATTCTGATACTCGATGAACCTGTTGCAGGCCTAGACCCTGTCGGCAGGAAAAATCTTTTTAGACTTATCAACAGGCTTAATAAAGAAGGAACTACTATAATACTGATAACACACAGCATGGACGACCTGGCACAGAATGCAAAACGTGTTTTAGTTTTAGACCATGGGAAAATACTGACGGACGATATACCGCAGAATGTATTTGGAAAGTCTTATGCGTTAAGGGAAATCGGCCTGGATATCCCAGAAGTATCTAAAATTGCGCTTATGCTAAATGAGCGGGGTGTAACCGTTGACAATAGTGTACTCACAATTAAGAAGCTGGAAGAAGACATTATTGAACTTTTTGGTAAGAACAAATGATTAAAAATATTACACTTGGGCAATATTTCCCCGGCGAATCGCCAATACATAAGATAGATCCAAGAACAAAGATACTACTTGCTGTTGCATTAATAGTCTTTGTTTTTATAGTTAAAACGTATATAGGGTATGCGGTATTGTTTGCTTATATATTTACGGCGATTCTTATGTCCGGTATCCATGTAAAGTACGTTTTGAAAAACTTAAGGTCACTTTGGTTTATACTTTTTTTTACATTCGTATTAAATGCGTTTTTTACATCTGGGGAGACGACATTATTCGAATGGTGGATATTCAGGGTTACTAAAGAGGGGTTAAATCAAGCTGTTTTTCTGGCTTTAAGGTTAATATTGCTTTTATTTGCAACCAGCCTTTTAACATTGACTACCTCGCCTATTGAATTTACGGATGGACTGGAAAAGCTGTTAAAGCCTTTAACTATAGTGCATTTTCCGGTAAACGAACTGGCAATGATGATGACGATAGCCATTCGTTTTATTCCGACACTTTTAGAAGAGACAGATAAAATAATGAGTGCACAGACAGCAAGAGGAGCAGACTTTGAAAGTTCCAGTTTGATAAAGCGAGCTTATAGCTTAATACCATTACTTATACCTTTATTTGTTTCAGCATTCAGGAGAGCTAATGAACTGGCGCTTGCGATGGAAGCAAGGTGCTATTCCGGCGGTAGAAACAGGACAAGGATGAAAAGCTTAAAAATGGGATATAGGGATTTAGTTTCTTATTTAACGTTTTGCGGGCTCATTGTTTTTATCTGTTTTGGATTCTAAATGTATGGAAAAATTTAAAATTATAATCGAATACAATGGAAAGAACTATTGCGGATGGCAAAAGCAAACAGGCCAATCAAGCGTCCAAGGCGAGCTTGAAAAAGCAGCTTTTAACATTTTTTCTAAAAATGTTGATATAGTTGGTGCAGGCAGAACGGATGCCGGAGTACATGCGGCTGCTCAAGTTGCTCATTTTTGCGTTGAAACCGATATACCGGTAGGTAAAATAGCGCTTGCGTTCAATGCACATCTGCCGCTGGATATAGCTGTTAAAAAAGCTGAGACAGTTTCTGTTGACTTTCATGCAAGATATAGCGCAAAAGGCAAAAAATACGTATATTCAATATACAATGCAGGCACAAGGCCGGCAATTTTTAAAGATTTTGCTACTTTTATCCCGACAAAATTAAATATTAAATTAATGCAGGAAGCGGCGGCGGCGTTTTTAGGCACGCATGATTTTGCAGCTTTTATGGCTGCCGGTTCGAGCGTTAAATCTACGATAAGGACTATAAACTATATAAGTGTAGTATCTAACGGTGATTATATTTTCATAGCAGTTAAAGGAAACGGATTTTTATATAACCAGGTAAGGATAATGGCCGGGACTTTAATAGAAGCCGGCAAGGGAAAGATTTTGCCTGAAGATGTGTCAGATATAATAAAAAGCAAGAAAAGGGAACTTGCGGGGCCTACCGCACCGCCTGAAGGGCTAATATTACACGAAGTAATGTATTAAAATTTTAAGAGGTCATATATGCATACATTTATTGGGAAAAGTGAAGATGAACTAAAGAAATCATTACCCGGCACTATAGACCACGCTGTGCTAAAAGCAGACGCTACAGCAGACGATGTTATACACGCTTGCACCCTAGCAAAAGAATACGGTTTTGCAAGTGTGTGCGTAAATGCAGCTTATGTTCCGCTTGCATTTGAACACCTGAAAGGTACCAATGTAAAAGTAGCTACCGTAGTTGGGTTCCCCCTCGGAGCCACAACTTCTAAAACCAAGGCGTTTGAAGCAAAAGAGGCAATAGATTCGGGCGCTGGCGAAGTGGATATGGTCATAAACATTGGGTTTATAAAAAGCGGTGACCTTAACAGTGCAAGAGAGGATATAAAAGAAGTAAAAAAAGTTTGCAGAGGAAAAGCACTTTTAAAAGTTATATTGGAAAACTGCCTTTTGACAGATGAAGAAAAAATTAAAGCCATAATTATAAGCAAAGAGGCAGGGGCGGATTATGTTAAGACATCTACTGGAATGAGCAAAGGCGGGGCAACGATTGAGGACGTTGAACTTATGTATAAAACAGCCGGTGATACTATGAAAATAAAGGCATCGGGTGGAATCAGAACGGCCAATGATGCAATTGCATTTTTAAAAGCCGGCGCTTCACGGATAGGAACAGGAAGCGGCGACGTGTTAGTAAAACAAGTGATAGAAGATTAAAATATTCGCCTTTTAAACGGTGGATTTTTAAAGAGAAGGGTACTTTACAAAAATATAAGTCTCGTTATAAAATTTACACATACATATTGGGAGGATAAGCAAATGGCAGGTAAACCGTTAGCAAAAAAGATAATTGAAAAACATTTGGTTTCTGGGGAAATGGTTCCGGGAAGCGAAATATCGATTAAAATAGACTATACGTTGACGCAGGATTCAACAGGCACTATGGCATATTTGCAGTTTGAATCCATGGGAGTGAAAAGAGTAAGGACCAAGCGTTCGGTTGCGTATATAGACCATAACACTTTGCAGTCTGGTTTTGAAAATGCGGACGACCATAAGTATATAGAGACGGTCGCAGCAAAGCATGGCGTATACTTTTCAAAGCCAGGAAACGGCATCTGCCACCAGGTTAATTTAGAGAGATTCGGAGTTCCGGGAAGTACGCTTCTAGGTTCGGACAGCCATACGCCGACAGGCGGAGGTATAGGTATGATAGCCATAGGTGCAGGAGGGCTTGACGTTGCAGTTGCCATGGGCGGAGGAGCTTATTACCTTCCTATGCCGAAGATAGTGAATATTAAGCTGACCGGAAAGCTAAGCAGCGGTGTTTCGGCAAAAGACGTTATTTTAGAAGTTTTGCGCATGCTGACTGTAAAAGGCGGCGTTGGGCGTATAATAGAATATTCCGGAGCAGGAGTAGCTACGTTGAGCGTTCCTGAGCGCGCAACCATAACTAATATGGGGGCGGAACTCGGAGCGACTACCTCGATTTTTCCAAGCGATGAAACGACAAAGGCCTTTTTAAAGGCACAGGGAAGAGAAAAAGACTATACTCCTCTTTCCGCAGATAAAGATGCTGTTTATGATGAAGAATATACGATCAATATGTCTAATTTAAAACCGCTCGCTGCAAAACCGCACAGCCCGGATAACGTAGAAGCAGTTTCAGATATAGGCAGCATAGCTATAGACCAGGTCTGCATAGGCAGCTGTACGAATTCATCCTATCAGGATATGATGAAGGTTGCCAATATATTAAAAGGCAAGACAGTTGCAAAAAACGTAAGCCTTGTCATTTCACCGGGCTCAAAACAGGTTTTAAACATGCTTGCTAAAAACGATGCGCTAGGGGACATGATAGCAGCAGGAGCAAGAATTTTAGAATGTGCATGCGGCCCATGTATAGGTATGGGGCAATCCCCGAAGACAGATGCCGTTTCACTTCGCACATTTAACAGAAACTTTTTTGGCAGGTCCGGGACTGCATCGGCAAAAGTTTATTTGGTAAGCCCCGAAACTGCAGCAGCATCGGCGATAGCGGGGGTGCTAAGCGACCCTACAAAAATGGATATAGATATGTCGGCACTTAACATAGACATGCCAGACGAATTTTTTATAAACGATAATTTGATAATTTCACCGGCAACCAACGGAGAGGATGTGGACATAGTCCGCGGGCCTAACATAAAGCCTTTCCCAGTAAACAACGAGTTAGCCGACTTAGTTACCGGAGAAGTACTCTTAAAGATGGAGGACAATATCACTACGGACCATATTATGCCGTCTAACGCAAAACTTTTGCCATATAGGTCTAATATACCTTATCTATCAGAGTATTGCCTTACACCGGTTGATGAGGCGTTCCCTGAAAGGGCAAAAAGCAAAAACGGAGGCTTTTTGGTTGCAGGACAAAATTACGGGCAAGGCTCTTCGCGTGAACATGCGGCTTTGGTTCCTTTATATCTTGGTATCAAAGGCGTAATAGCCAAGTCTTTTGCGAGGATACACATGGCCAATCTCATAAACTCAGGTATTTTGCCTATGGTTTTTGTCGATGAAGCAGATTATGACAGGATAGATACTGCAGACGTATTAGTCATTAAAGATGCAGTTTCAAATGTTCTTGATAAGGATACTTTTGAAGTTTTTAACAAAACTAAAGGCTTTGGTTTTATGGTAAAAATAGATGCGTCTGACAGGCTAAAATCAATACTTGCAGACGGAGGGTTACTAAATCACACTAAAAAATCAAATGCTTAAATGATTGCAATAACATAAATGATTTTAAAAAAGTAAAGATAAAAAGCCTTAAAAAAAGAAATTTTAAAAACTTAGTTATAAATATGCGTTTTTAATACATAATTTAATTTAAACGAGGTTTTTAATTTAAGGTAATAATTAAGTAATTTTTTTTAATAAGGAAACATTTACTTTTTTAACCCGTCAAAAATCTTGTAGATACAAATGTTTAACTTTATAAACATTTCTTAAAGCAAGCTTTTAAGGGGCAGATCATGAAAACAGGTAACAAGAGCGAGAAAAGACCGATAGAAAAGAAAAAAATTATTATAATAAGTTTACTTGGTACTTTAGGTGTACTCTTAGTCATTTCATTAATATTTATTTTTGTGATAGATAATACCCAATCTGTTAAGGATTCCATTAAAGATTATACTTTTTGCAGCGGCGTAAGCATAGAAGGGACGGATTTATCCGGCTTGACATTTGAACAGGGTAAAGCCAAGATTAAGGAAATAGACTTTAACGATAACACTGAAATAACATTTACAGTAAACGGGGATTCGTATACATATGAGGGAGACAAGATCGGCATATCTTATGATTTGGATGTAGTGTTGACAAATGCGATACTATATGGGAATGCAGGCACCTTGATGAACCGTATACTTGAAAAAAACACTGCTATTGAAAAAGGCAAAGATTTTAAACTAGAACTTACACTAGATGAAGAAAAGTTTCGTCAAGTCCTCAATTCGAGTGAGGGCATAAACAGGCAGGCTCAAGATGCGACTGTTGAATTCAATGCAGAAAAAGACGATTTCGACCCATTGACAGATGAGGTCTTTACATATCATGAGGCAAAAGAGGGTATTCAGGTCGATATGGATCAGGTAGTTTCTTTGGTCAAGGAGGAGCTAAAAAGCGGCGATTTAAAGACTATAGAGGTGTCAGGAACTACAACAGGGCCATCAGTTACAGTAGAAGATTTAAAGGCAACGAGACAACTTGTATCCGAATACAGTAATTCATATAAAGGCCATAACAACGACAACCCGAATAGGGTATATAACTTCACAAAACTAGCAGGGATAATCTGCGGCATGACTATTGAACCGGGAGAGGAGTTCTCCATGAACGATAGAGTCGGCCCAAGGTATGCTTCTCTAGGGTGGTTAGATGCACCGGGGCTTACAGGCGGAAGGGCGGTAGACCAGCCGGGCGGAGGAGTATGTCAGGCTTCATCTTGTTTTTATATGGCATCTATTTTGGCTGAGCTCGAAGTCGTTGAAAAGCAAAACCATTCATGGCCATCTTCATATCATCCGGCGGGGCTTGATGCTACGATAAATACCGGCTCACCCGACCTAGTGGTTAAAAATCAGTATTCTACAACTATATACATAGTGGCATATGTAAACACAAAGGACAAGACGATGAATGTAAAGCTTTACGGTGCTCCTTTGGCCCATGGGTATACAGTAGATTATGTATCTACCAAGGTCAGCAACATTCAGCCGGGGACTCAAAAAAAGATAGAAGCAACTGAGGACCCTGACGGGAATGCAATTGAACCGGGTGACCAAGTAGTATGGCAGAAAAGAAGAACGGGTTCTGTATGGACTGTTACAAAGAGATATTTAGATGCAGACGGAAACGTCGTTGAAGAATTTAAAAATTGGGATACTGTAAGGTATCCAGCATTTAGCGGAATTATATATTACAACCCTGAAAGCACGCCTGTATCAGAAGATACAGACACTAAAGGGACTACATCGACTACAAGCCCTAGCGCATCGGTCTCACCCAGTACTTCTACTTCACCAAGTACATGATTTGGTATATAATATATTAAAAAGAACCTGCTAAGCAAAGGAAGATAGCTTAAAAAGGGATATGGGGTATTAAAATACAAAAGATGAGAGTTAGGTTAATCAAACGACGCAGTAAAACCGCAAAATCAAAAACTTTACATTTATCTATAAAAGATTTAAAGCGCATTTTATCTTTAATGGTATTTGCGCTTATTGTAGCTAGCGTAATAGCTATTATATCATCTTCAGGAAATAGTACAGTTGATGAAAAATACGTTTTTTCAGATGGAATATTTATAAACGGAATAAACGTAGGCGGGATGACAAGGGAACAGACAGATGATTATTTTGCGCAGAATATAGAAGATATGTTAAACAATACGGGCATCAACTTTACTGTCCTAGATGAGGAACGTGTTTTTAGTGCTAAAGAAATGGGATGCTCAGTTAATATTGAGGAAGTATATAAAACGGCAAGCAGCTATAATGGCAATGCTGACAGCGTGGAAGACATACATTATGCCAAAGTTACCGATAACGGGTTAGAACTCACTTTATTTATTAAAGTCGGCAAAGAAAAGATGTACGATTTTTTGCTTCAGAATAAAAACGAAGTCAATATTGCACCAACTGAGCCCACTGTATCTTTTGACCCGGATAATTCTGATATGTTCTCTTATATAGAGGGCGAGAATGGTTTCGATGTCGATATGACCGATTTAGTAAACCGTTTATACGATAAATATGAAAACGGCTCAGAAGAAGCAATAGCAGCAATTGGAAGTGAAACTACGCCTAAATATACGGTAGAAGACGTTAAGGAAAACACGGTTAAGATAACATCTTATACAACTTATTTCAAAGAGAGCGTATCTTCAAACAGGGTATTTAACATTATAAAAATGGCTGGGATCATAAACGGCCAGGTAATAAAACCTGGAGAAGTATGGTCTATAAATGAGGTTGCCGGGCCAAGGACTGAAGAGCTGGGGTGGAAGCTTGCGCCGGGAATTGAAAACGGTCTTTATTCAGACCAGCCGGGCGGAGGCATATGCCAGATATCGACTACGCTATTCAATGCAGCGATAAGGGCAGAGCTTGAATTAGTAGAGCACAAGCGCCATTCATGGCCATCATATTATGCGCCTGAAGGACTGGATGCTACTATCTCTACGGGTTCGCCTGATTTAAAACTGCAAAACCCTTATGAAACACCCATATATATTTTGGCAAAAGTTGATAAAGAGACAAAGAGCGTTACGGTTGATATTTACGGTGCGCCGCTTTCCCATGGGTATACCGTTGACTTTGTATCAAAGACAGTAAAGACAGAGTATCCGCCGGCACCGGATATAAGGGAATCTGAAACGGATACGAACGGAGAACCGCTTGAACCGGGAGAGAGCGTAAAAGTTCGTGACAGCAAGATGGGCATATACGTTGAAGTATATAAACGATACATAGATAAAGATGGTAAAGTCGTGATGGTTCAGCTTATGTATGATTGCACATATTCTGCAAAATCAGCGGTTTATTATGAAAACCGGAACGAACCGACCGAAGGCACGGATTAATTAGACATTAAAATTTACTGTTGATGAAAAGACGCTTTTAAGAGGCGTCTTTTCAGTTTATAATTGCGAATATTAAAAGTAAGTGATAAAATATATTTTTAATAATGTATGTAATTTACACGTAATAGCCAGGAGGTATTTAAGATGGAAGAAAAAATAGCCAACGAGATATTAGATATTTTGCAAAATAATGGAAAAGCATTGCCAAGCGACATTACAAAGATGATTGGAATAGATGAGGAAACGGTCGGCTTGACGATAAAGCAGCTTGAAAAAGATAAGGTAATTGCAAAATACTGTGCAGTAATAAACCGTGAAAAACTCGAAGGTGAATATGCAGAAGCGTTGGTTGAAGTGGGCGTCACTCCGCAAAGGGACCGCGGATACGATGACGTGGCAAAAAGAATCTATCGCTTCCCGGAAGTCAAGGCAGTTTATTTGATGTCTGGCACTTACGACCTGGCTGTCATGTTAGAATCCGATAATGTTAAAAAGATATCGAAATTCGTTTTTGAAAAGCTGGCGGTTATAGACGGGGTCAGAAAAACTGCTACGCATTTCATTATGCGCAAGTATAAAGAGCAGGGCGCTATATTTGCCGAAGAAGAAAGAGATACAAGGTTGGTGGTCTCACCGTGAATTATAACAAAGTAATAGCTAAAAATGTAATAAATATGCCTCCATCGGGGATACGTAAGTTTTTTGACGTTGCATCAACGAGAAAAGACTGTATTTCTCTTGGAATAGGTGAACCGGATTTTGTCACTCCGTGGAACATACGCGAGAGAGCTATTTATGCCATAGAGAGAGGCGAAACACATTATACATCTAATTGGGGCTCGCCTAAGCTTAGGCTGCAAATAGCAGCATATTTGCAGTTGAGAACGGGGGTTTCATATGCCGAGAAAGAAATACTAGTAACGACAGGGGCTTCTGAGGCGCTTGATTTAGCTTTTCGTTCCCTATTAAACGGCGGTGAAGAGATACTTATACCGGCGCCTTCTTATGTTTCATATATGCCAAACACGATATTAGCAGGGGGCGTGCCAGTACCTTTGCAGGTCGTTGAAGAAAATAAATTTAAAATAACGAGAGATTTATTAAAAGCGGCTATAACTAAGAATACTAAAGCAATAGTCATACCTTATCCAAACAACCCGACAGGGGCGATAATGACAAAGGAAGACCTACTAGATATAGCAGACGTTATTAAAGAAAACGACTTGATTGTAATTGCAGATGAGATATATTCAGAACTTACATATGGAAGAAAGCACTTTTCAATAGTATCCATCCCAGGTATGAGGGAAAGGACCATATTAATAAACGGATTTTCCAAAGCCTTTGCTATGACAGGGTGGCGCCTTGGATATGTAGCTGGCCCGGTAGAGATCTTAAGTGCTATGTGCAAGATCCATCAGTATACTATGCTCTGTGCGTCTACGATAAGCCAGGCAGCGGGATATGAGGCCATTAAATATGAAATGGAAAACGATTTCCCACAAGTAACCGAAATGCTTATCCAATATGACAGGAGGCGTAAATTCATATATAACTCATTTAACGAAATGGGCCTTAAGTGTTTTGAGGCAGAAGGGGCATTTTATGTCTTTCCTAATATAACCTCAACCGGCCTTTCATCTGAAGAATTTTGTTCCAGGCTGCTTTTTGAAAAGAATGTGGCTTGTGTTCCGGGAGATGCATTCGGCGAAGCCGGCGAAGGCTATATACGTTGTTCTTATGCTTCATCTATTGAAAATATCGAAGAAGCTTTAAACAGGATACGCGAATTTTTACAGGAGATTTAAATAAACATGCACATAAAACTCGTGGCACTTGATTTTGACGGGACATTGATAAACGATGATTTGATCATTACTGAAGAAACAAAAAATACGATATATGAATGCCATAAGAGGGGTATAGAGGTCTTTTTAAATTCAGGCAGAGTATATTCAACCATAGTAAGGTTTGCACGTGATCTTAAAATCAAACTACCGATAGCCTGCTGTAACGGAGCTTACATGCGTGACGAAGAAAAAATATACAAACAGGAAATGCTGACGACAGATGCAACAATTAAGGCTATGGAAGTAATAAGAAAATACGGCTGCTATTTTCATGTTTTTGTTAAGGAAAAAATCCTGGCAGAAAAACACATGTTTTGGCCTGAGCTTTACGATATATGGAGAGACGGTATAGGTAAAGGATATGAGGACATTTTAAGAAAAGACCTGAGTTTTCAAGAAATAGTTGATTACACCGATGACGACGTTATAAAGATTTTAGTAGTAGAAGACGATGAAGAAAAGATGAATTCCTTAAAAAACGAACTCAGTGAAATAGGCAGTTATTATTTGTGCTCTTCGGCAAGAAATATTCTAGAGATTTTAAAACCGGGAATATCAAAGGGTGTAATTTTAAAAGAAATGGCTGATAAGCTTGGTATTGAGTCCGATGAAATCATGGCCGTTGGAGACAGCGACAATGACCTTAGCATGATAGAATATGCGGGGCTTGGAGTTGCACTTAAAAATGCGGCTAAAGAGCTTAAAAGCATTGCGGATCTTACAATGGAATTTACTAATAACGAAGAAGGGGCGGCGCAAGCAATCAAACGTTTTGCTTTAGAGTAGTTAAATGGGAAAAGTTGCTATATTAAAGTGCGATGAATACGAGTACGAAAAGGTACAAGATACACTTTTAAACGCTATTTCATTGCTCGGCGGAATAGATAAGTTCATTTTCCCTGGGGCAAAGGTAGTTGTCAAGCCTAACTTGCTTAGAAAGGCAGCTCCCAGACAAAATATAACAACTCATCCGTTTATCGTTAGAGCGATATGTACTCTTGCTAAAGAAGCCGGAGGAGACGTGACTATCGCCGAAAGCCCCGGAGGTATTTACACTAAAGCCGCATTAAAAGCAATATACGATGCAACAGGCATGACCGAAGCGGCAGAAAAAAGCGGGGCAAAGCTAAATTATGATACCGACGTCGTTGAAGTTGAATTTGGGCATGGTTCACATATAGAAAGTTTAAGGCTTATAAAGCCTGTAGTTAACGCTGACGTTATCATATCAGCAGCTAAACTTAAAACACACAGCATGATGGGATATACCGGAGCCGTTAAAAATATGTATGGTGCCGTGCCCGGAGTCACTAAGGCGGAATACCACTTTAGAATGAAGGATAAGGACCGTTTTGCGGACATGCTCATTGATTTATATGAGTTTATCCACCCGTCACTTAGCATTATAGATGCTATATGGGGAATGGAAGGAGAAGGCCCTGCAGCGGGAGACCCTGTCAAGATAGGGGCTTTGATGGCTTCAGACGATGCGGTGAGCCTGGACCTAGCTGCTACACATATGGTGGGAATGGACGCAGGATATGTCCCTGTCTTAAAAAGAGCGATTAAGCGCAGTATCTGTTTAAGCGATATTTCAAATATAGAGTTTTTGGGAGATGCTATAGATAATTTTAAGTGTAAAATAAAGACGCCTGTATCACTTCAACAAGAACTTATAAAGGGGTACGTCCCCGGATTCTTAGAAGGTTTTGCAGACAGGTGCCTTGCTCTTTATCCGGCATTTGATAAGGATAAGTGCATATCTTGCATGATATGCAAAGATAACTGCCCAGCTGGTGCCATAAGGGTTGTAAATTCAAAGCCAAAACTTTCCAAAAAATCGTGTATACAGTGTTATTGCTGCCATGAACTTTGCCCGAAAAAGGCAATTAAGATAAAACGCCCATGGATTTTTTCAACGGCGGAAAAACTGTTTAAGTAAAATTTAAAAGAGGCATTTTATATGGCATTTAATATAGTTCTGGTAGAACCGGAAATACCCCAGAATACGGGTAACATAGTTCGCACATGCGCAATCACGGGGGCAAAACTTCATTTGATAAAACCACTCGGGTTTTCTATAGAAGACAGGTATTTAAAAAGAGCAGGTCTTGACTATTGGAAAGATGCACAGGTTATCGTTTATGATAATTTAGAGGATTTTTTCTCCAAGAATAGCGGCAGGTATTACTATGCCTCTACAAAGGCTAAAAAGACATACAGTGATGTAGCTTTTACAGACAACGATTATATATTATTTGGGAAAGAGACAAAGGGGCTGCCGGAAGAACTCATATACGGCAACTACGATTATGCCATACGTGTGCCGATGAAAGAAGGGCAGCGCTCCTTAAACCTTTCAAATAGTGTGGCTATAGTACTTTATGAGGCATTGAGGCAAAGCGGTTTTTTAAGCCTTAAGTGATTTTAAATGACTATTTGGCCCATTATACTTGATTTTTTGCAAATAAATGAATAAAATATTATTTGGTGAAGGTTGAAATAAAAAAGGAGAATAAGTATGAATAAAAAGACTGTAAAAGATATAGACGTAACTTCAAAAAGAGTATTAGTTCGCGTGGATTTTAATGTTCCGCTAAATGATAAACAAGAAATAACGGATGAAACACGGATCAGGGCTGCGCTTCCAACAATAAATTACCTTTTAGAGAAAAAGGCAAAGGTTATTTTGTGTTCGCATCTAGGACGGCCAAAGGGTGAATTTAAGAGTGAATTTTCTCTAAAGCCTGTAGCTGCCAGGTTATCTCAGCTTGTTAATGCGAAGGTCACTTTAGCAAAAGATGTAATAGGTGAAAGCGCCAAATCTTGTGTTGCAAATATGAAAGACGGGGAAATAGTCCTTTTAGAAAATGTTCGTTTCCATAAGGAAGAGACTAATAACGACGAGGCGTTTGCAAAAGCATTAGCCAGCTTTGCCGATGTATATGTAAACGATGCATTTGGTTCTGCACACCGTGCACATGCATCTACTACTGGAGTCGCTGAATATTTACCTTCCGTAGCGGGGTTTTTACTTGAAAAGGAATTAAACGTTATAGGCGGAGCTTTAGAACATGCAGAAAGGCCTTTCGTGGCTATTTTAGGCGGTGCAAAAGTATCCGATAAAATCGGTGTTATAGAGAACTTGATGAAAAAGGTAGATACTTTAATAATCGGCGGAGGAATGGCATATACCTTCTTTAAAGCAAAAGGCTATGAAGTAGGCAAATCTCTTCTTGAGGCAGACAAAGTCGATCTTGCCGCAAATATCATGAAAGATGCCGAAAAGATGGGGTTAAAGCTTCTTTTACCTGTAGATAACGTGATAGGGAAAGAATTTAAGCCTGACACTGAGAAAAAAGTAGTAGACAGTGACAAGATACCGGCTGATTGGGAAGGTTTAGACATAGGGCCTAAGACAAGGGAACTGTTTGCCACTGAAGTAAGAGCTGCAAAGACCGTTATATGGAACGGGCCTATGGGCGTATTTGAATGGGAGGCTTTTGCTGAAGGCACAAGGGCTGTTGCACAGGCCATGGCAGACTGCAAAGGGATGACTATAATTGGCGGCGGTGATTCTGTTGCCGCAATCAAACAGATGAAGTTCGAAGATAAGATATCACATATTTCAACAGGCGGCGGAGCTTCGCTTGAATTTATGGAAGGAAAAGCATTGCCGGGCGTTGTCGCGCTTGATGATAAATAGTTATTAATAATAAATTTATATAGATTCGCGGAGGTAGTTATCATGAGGAGGCCGATTATTGCGGCAAATTGGAAAATGCATAAAACTATCGGAGAAGCTGTCGCACTAACCGAAGAGCTTGTTTCTCTTATAGCTGATGCAGAAGTTGACGTTGTAATTTGCACACCGTTTATTTGCCTGTCGGCAGTTAAAGACGCAATTGCTGGGACAAAAATTCATCTTGGTGCACAAAATTTACATTTTAAAGAAAACGGGGCATATACCGGAGAGATTTCTTCTATTATGTTAAAAGAGCTTGGCGTTGAATACGTGATTATAGGTCATTCGGAACGCAGGCAATACTTTGCAGAGACAGATGAGACCGTTAATTTAAAAGTTAAAGCTGCAATAGGACATGGGCTTATACCGATAATATGTGTTGGGGAAAATTTACTGCAAAGAGAGCAGGGAATAACAGATGAACTCGTATCTATGCAGACTAAACTTGCACTTTGCGGTGTAAGTTCGAAAGAAACTGAAAAGCTCGTATTGGCATATGAGCCGATTTGGGCAATAGGTACAGGAATGACTGCAACTAAGGAGCAGGCAAACGATACTATTAGCAAAATAAGAAAAGCTGTTGCCGAACTTCACGGTGATAATACGGCAAGCAAGGTTCGCATACTTTACGGCGGCAGCATAAACCGCAATAATATTTCAGGATTAATGAGAGAGCCGGAAATAGATGGCGGCCTTATTGGAGGGGCATCATTAAATGCAGAAGAATTTGCTAAAATAGTTAAATATTAAGGAGTATATAATGGCTAAAAATATAGTCGCGCTTATTATACTTGATGGATTTGGATGGCGCGAACAAAGAGAAGGAAATGCAATACTTGCTTCGGGTATAAAAAACATTGAAAAATTAATTGAAGAGTATCCAATGACTACAATAAGTGCAAGTGGCTTAAACGTAGGATTGCCGGACGGGCAAATGGGCAATTCTGAGGTTGGCCACTTAAATATTGGAGCCGGGCGTATAGTATACCAGGAGCTTACACGTATAACAAAAGCTATCGAGACAAAAGAATTTTTTCATAATGAAGAATTTTTAGAAGCTATAGATAACGTAAAAAAGAACGGTACAAAACTACACTTGATGGGGCTTATATCAGACGGTGGAGTTCACAGCCATTTAGAACATTTGTATGCGCTTTTAAAACTTGCAAAAGATAACGACGTAAAAGAGGTTTATATCCACTGTTTCATGGATGGCAGAGATGTGCCTCCAAAGAGCGGATACAGTTATATAGAGCAGTTGAATGAAAAGATAAACGAAATAGGCTGCGGCAAAATAGCGACTGTTATGGGCAGGTATTACGCTATGGACAGGGATAACCGCTGGGAAAGGGTAAGCAAAGCATACGACGCGCTGGTCTTATCAGAAGGAAAGCAGGCAAACGATGCTTTAAGTGCAGTTAAAGCAGCTTATGACGCAGGAGAGACTGATGAGTTCATATCGCCGACGGTAGTACATGAAAACGGAAAGGCAGTTGCAACTATCGGTGAAAACGATTCGGTGATATTTTTTAACTTCAGGCCGGACCGTGCAAGGGAGATATCACGGGCGTTTATCCAAAAGGATTTCTCGGAGTTCCCGCGTAAAAAAGGATTTTTCCCACTGTTTTATGTATCGTTTACACAATATGACAAGACGTTTACAAATATACATATTGCATTTAAACCGCATAACCTTAAAAACACACTTGGAGAATATTTAAGCGCAAACGGGAAAACACAGCTAAGGATAGCTGAAACGGAAAAATATGCGCACGTAACTTTTTTCTTTAATGGCGGCGTGGAAAAGCCAAATGAAGGGGAAGACAGAGTCCTTATTCCTTCTCCAAAAGTAGCTACATACGATCTGCAGCCGGAGATGAGCGCGTGTAAAGTAGCGGACGAAGCAGTAGAAAGAATAAAATCCGGTAAATACGACGTTATGATTTTAAACTTTGCGAATCCGGACATGGTCGGCCATACTGGTGTTATGAGCGCTGCTGTAGCTGCTGTTACAGCTGTTGACGAGTGTGTTAATAAAGTTATAAATGCCATTATTGATATGGGCGGTGAAGCTATAGTAACGGCAGACCACGGTAATGCGGAGATGATGAAAGACAAAGTAAGCGGGCAGCCGTTTACAGCACACACTGTTTCAAAAGTCCCGTTCATATTGGTAAGCAAGCGATTTAAGGATAAAAAACTCCGCAGTGACGGAATTTTAGCAGACATTGCACCAACGATGCTCGATCTAATGGGAATTAAAGTGCCAGAAGAAATGACGGGCAAAACGATGATAATTAAGTAGAATAAAAGAGAAGCAGATGCTTCTCTTTTTAATTTCAGTCTATAAAGTGCATTATACTGTCTAAATCTTTTCTGGTTTTTTTCCTAAGAGTGTCCGTTGCGGCATAACCCGTTGCTATAACCAGCCTTACGTGCTTTTCTTTAGGCAAGTTTAAAACTTCTTTAAGTTTTTTCTGATTAAGCCAGCCCATGATACAGGTAGAGAGGCCTAAATCGGTTGCTGCCAAACAATAGTGGGCAACTGCTATCCCTATGTCTATAGATGAAAACTCATCGTTTTTAAATAGCTGCAGCACTCTTTCGTATAAAACGGCGTTTTCCTCAACGACAACGGTAAAAGCGGAGCAGTTATCCGTGAACCTGTTTGCCCCCAGATACTGTACACATTTGGCAACGTCTGCTGCTTTGTCGCCACAGGCTATATAAAAGCTCCATGGCTGGGAGTTGCATGCGGAAGGGGCAAGACGGGCTGCTTCGATAAGGGAAACAATAGTTTTTCTGTCTACTTTTTTATCTGAAAAATTACGGCAGCTTTCTCTTAAAGCTATTAAATCAAAAAAGTTTTTCATTTAAACGTCCTCCATATATGTTTATTTTAACATAAAAATTTTTAGGGACCAACAATTTAACTTTTAAAAAGTAAATTTTTAATAATTTAAACTTTCATATGGAAATAAAAAAGATAATAATATATAATTAAGTTAATAAAGATGGAGGTATAATCTATGATACGTATGTTATATGGGAAAAAAGGAAGCGGAAAATCTAAGAAAATAGTAGATATGGCAAACGAATCCGTGAAAACTGCAAAAGGGGTATCAGTTTTTATCGACGATGATAACAGGCTTATGTATGACTTAAAAAGAGATATTCGATTTGTAGACACTACTGAATATGGCATTGATTCCCTAGATCGTTTATATGGGTTGATTTGCGGTATGATGTCGCAGAATTATGACTTGGAATGCGTATTTATAGATGGTTTAAACAATATTGTAAAAGAAGATATCGCTGAAATGAAAGATTTCTTTAAAAATTTAGACAAGGTCACTGAAGCAAATAATGTTGATGTGGTTATGATAATAAGTGCCGATGCAAAAGATATGCCGAAATTCTTAACTAAGTATGAAAACATAATTTAAATGTACAGATAAAAATTTGGCTTTTATAAAGCTAACCTAAAAGCATGGGTTAGCTTTATATTTAAGATTTCAAGCGTGGAGGAAAAACCAAGAAATGGATTTTATAAGCACGAGGGATGAGCAGGAAACATCTTCTCTTTTAGCTATAATAAAAGGAATAGCCGATTCCGGAGGGCTTTTTGTTCCGGAAAAATTCCCGGAATTAACGATTGACGAAATCGTCAGTTTTAAGGACATGCCGTATTACTCAGTTTGTGCAAAAGTTATTAATAAATATATAGACGAACTAACTGAAAAAGAGATCGAAGATATAACGATGACGGCATACAGCGGATTTGACACAAAAGAGGTCGCGCCGTTAGTAAAACTCGATGAAAACAAATTTATACTTGAATTATGGCATGGGAAAACACTTGCATTTAAAGATATGGCCCTTTCCGTATTGCCAAGCCTTTTGGCTATAGCAAAGAAGAAAAAGGGGAACAGCAATAAGACATTTGTTTTAGTTGCAACGTCCGGTGATACCGGAAAAGCTGCACTTAGCGGGTTTATGGATGCCCCGATGATTGATATATGCGTATTTTATCCTAACGAAGGAGTATCTAAGTTGCAGGAACTGCAGATGGTCACACAGGAGGGAAAAAATACACATGTAATAGCCGTTAACGGCAATTTCGACGAGTGCCAGACTGGCGTTAAAAAGATATTTGCTGACAGCAAGTTCAAGAAGCTTTTAAACGACAAAGGATATGAGCTTTCTTCTGCTAATTCAATAAACTTTGGAAGGCTGGTCCCGCAGATCGTATATTATATAAATTCTTATGCCAAGCTCGTTAAAAACGGTGATATAGCTAAAGGGGAAATGATAAATATAGCAGTGCCGACAGGGAACTTTGGCAATATACTGGCGGCATATTATGCAAAACGAATGGGCCTGCCTGTTAAAAAGCTGATATGTGCATCTAATGCCAATAATGTGCTTACAGATTTCTTTAAAAGCGGGAATTACTCACTTGACAGGAAGTTTTATAAAACAATATCCCCGTCTATGGACATACTTATTTCGAGCAATTTAGAACGCCTTTTATATGAGATAACGGGAAGGGATAAGGAGACGGTGTCTAAGTGGATGATCGAGCTTAAAGATAAAAAGGGATATTCCATCAGCGAAAAGCTGAACCAGCTAAATGAATTTTATGCCGGCTGGGTGGATGAAGAAGGCACTAGAAAAACTATTAAAGAAACATTTGACAAGTATAATTATTTGATAGATACCCATACTGCCGTTGCTGTAAAAGTCTATAACGATTATATAAGGGAAACAGGAGATAAGACTAAGACTATAATCGCTTCAACTGCTAACCCGTATAAATTCGTATTCGATGTGTTAAATATATTTACAGATGAAAAGTTTAGTGATGAGGACGTATTTGGAGCAGTAAATCGCTTAAACGAGATAACGGGAGCCAAAATACCTAAAAATATAGCAGAACTTGAAGGGAAAAAGATACTTCATACTAAAACAGTTGAAAAAAATGAGATGCAACAGGCAGTTTTAGATATTATAAAGTAAACGGGGGAAATAAACTTGAGCGAAACTAATGACAAACAGGTAATATTTTCAGGGATTCAGCCATCTGGAAATTTGACTATCGGAAATTATCTTGGAGCTATAAAGGAATGGGTTAAGCTCCAGGATCAATATAGATGCTACTATTGTGTAGTAGACCTGCATTCTATAACAGTGCGGCAAGTGGCTTCAGAGTTAAGGCGGCGCTGTTTAGACGTACTCTCTATACTGATTGCGGCAGGCCTTGATCCTAAAAAGAACATAATGTATTTTCAATCCCATGTAAGTGCACATGCTGAACTTGCCTGGGTACTTAACTGTTATACTTATACCGGTGAACTTAGCCGTATGACACAGTTTAAGGAAAAGAGCCAAAGGCATGCGGAAAATATAAATGCGGGGCTTTTTACCTATCCTGCTTTAATGGCTGCGGATATCTTGCTTTATCAAACAGATCTGGTCCCGATAGGAATAGACCAAAAACAGCATCTTGAGTTAACGAGGGATATAGCTATCCGCTTTAATAACTTATACGGCGATGTTTTTAAAGTTCCGGAACCATATATACCAAAAGTAGGCGCCAAGATAATGAGCCTTGCTGAACCGGAAAAGAAGATGTCTAAATCCGACGAAAACGACCAGAGCTTTATAACTATTCTAGACGAGCCGGATGCTATTGTGAGAAAAATAAAACGCGCCGTTACAGACAGTGAAAACCGCATAAAATATTCAGAAGATAAGCCCGGCGTTTCTAACTTGATGACCATATATTCTGCAATAACAAAAAAGGGCATAAACGAAATAGAAGATGAATTTGCGGGTAAAGGTTATGGGGACTTGAAAGCCTCAGTAGCCGAGGCCGTTGTTGAGGAACTAAGACCGATAAAGCAAAGCTTTGAAAAAATAAGGGCAGATAAGGCATATTTAAATGAAATAATGGCTTTAGGAAGAGAAGAAGCATCTAAAGATGCCATTAAGACACTTTATAAAGTGTATAAAAAAGTTGGGCTTGCGCCGAATAAACTTTAATAAAATATTATAAAAGAAAAGCAGGTAGTTAACTACCTGCTTTTTTAAATCACCTTGTAAGCCAGCGCCTTATCCTGATCCAGTAAAACTCCTGGATTTTTGAATATGCAATGTCATATAGAACAAATACTATTTCCATGATAGCGATGATCAGCCATAAAGGGAGATCAAGGCTTAAATCCTGTGACCAGACAGAGGATGCCGCAAAGTAAATAAGTGCCATACATATGTTGAAATATAGCAGTTTTAATATAAACGATATTACTTTGTCTTTTATTTTTTCTATATACTTTTTGCCTATGCCATAGTGCCCGAAAAATAAGACAAAAGGCACAACTCTTATAATATCCGGCAATATCAACAGTGATAAAAGCGATGTAGCCATAAAGGAAAGCAAGGCAAGCGAAAAGTCATCTTCCAATAAAATACCGGAGATAAATATAGAGGATAAAAAGTACATAGTCACTCTTCCAAAAGGCAGTATCGATGATAAAAATAAAAACAATAGTGAAAAGGCGGTAAACATAGCCGCCAGGCTTATTCTATGTGATTTAAATTGCTTTTGCATCGACCGTTTCATAAATACTCCTTTTTAAATATATGAAGAGGTTTTGGGGCGTATGTTAACAGCAGCCGCCACCAAAACAGTCACAACAGGAATTGGCGCAGCAAAGGCAGCTTAACCATTCACAGCATGAGCTTTCGGGGTTTGCGGAATTTCCATAAAAGTTTTGGTATCCGGTTCTCTGGCCGTTCATCTGCGCAAAGGCGGTAGCATATTCCGGGTTATTTGGCTCCATATTGTATGCATTTTGTATGTGCTGACGAGCCCCATCGTAAAAGCCTTTTCTTTGAAGTATAACTCCTTTTAAAAAGTGCCATTCTGCAGGCTTGGCAGACATAGAATCCAATATCATTTCTGCCTGGGCCAAATTACCGGCCTGTATAAAACTTCTTACGCGTGCAAATTCGGGAGTGGAACCAGAAGACCTGTACCCACTATTATACCCGCTGCCGTAGCCTCCGCCATAGTTTGACGAGCCGGCTTTTCCGGCGGTACGCTCGCGTGTTATTAAGTCGTATGCTTCGTTTATAGATTTTAGTTTTTCGGCTGCTAATTCCCCTAATGGGTTTGAGCCATATTGATCCGGATGATATTTTTTTACTAAAGCACGATATGCTTTTTTAATTTCTTCGTCTGATGCGGTTCTGGATACCCCCAGAACCTTATATGGATCCATTGACTACTTTTCCTCCAATACCGAGATAGTTTTGTTTTTTAGACCTAAATATATAATATTATCTAATATATCATTATTTTTTATAATTTCCAGCTTTTCATATTCACGGGCAGCCTGTGCAAGCGAATAATACAGATTAAATGAAGCTTCTTCGTAAATTCTTTTTTTAAATTTTCCTATATCTTCATTTGAGTATTTATACTTAAGCAAAAACGGGTTATAGCTTTTGCTTTTAATGTCTTTTGTTATATCATCGTATGCGTCTATCAGATATATAAAACGCCCCAGGTTAAAGCCAAAAGAAAAAAGCGTCTCTCTTTTTTCATCATCTACATTTGGGCTTAGGCTAAATAAGTTTCCGGTTACTTTGGCAAACTCGTTTGCCGGAATATCTAGATCCGCAGTTTTTTCCTCTTCTATTTGCGCAAGACGAGCAAGGTCTCTAGCCATGCATTCGCTTAGTTTGGGGCAAGTTAAAGAGGCGTGTTTATAAGGGCCCGAATATAACCATTTTAGCATATAGTAAAAGATATTTCTATCATCTTTTGCGGCATCTGAAAATTTATGCCAGGAAAGCAAAACGTTTGAAGCAGCGGCATAATCTGCATGGATTGTGTTGCAGACCGGGCGCTTTTTTGAAAGCGGATTTACAACACATCTTTTTTCAACGATGTTTTCTTCATCGTTTGCAAGCGAAGATAAAAATATATATAAAAACGTTGCATCATAACTTAAGCTTAAACGCGACAGTGAGGAGTAGTTATGTATCTCCTTGCAAAGCCCGCAATAATATGCTCTATATTTTTGAAAATCCTTAATTTTAAGCTCAGGTTTTAATGGTATTACGTATCCAAACATATGCGCTCCTTAAAAAATATATTATACCATAGATCTTACGATTGTGAACTTAAAGTATATGCAGCTCATACTATATATTATAACAAAAGAGAGGGGTATTTGATATGAGCTGTAACTGTAGTAGATACAGAAGCATAGAGGATATAAGAGAGATATATAAAAAAGATGATAGTGGCCCTGGCAATAATTTTAATAACAGAGTTAATAACCAATGCTGTAACCAAGGGCAAACAAATGATTTAAGGTATAAAGACCGGGGCACATCTTTTTTAAATAAAGATTCTCGAATGGATTATAGGTAATTAACTACAGTTTAAAATATATTTTCAAATAGGTTTTAAGGCGGCTTGATTTAAGCCGTCTTTTTAGTTGTTAAGTGTGGCAATCTATTTATTGACGATAAGTTATGGTATAATATTTATTAATATAAATACAGACGGTGAGTTTATGGGAGCTTATGAAAACATAGCGTTTATTATGAGGTATTTTTTTCTTGCCCTGTTTGTAATCCTGGTGGCAGGCTTAGTTTTAGTATCTTTTAACGAATACAGGGAAAAGAAACGGATAATGGCATTTGCCGGTTATTACATAGGTTTTGCCGAAGTTGTATATTCCGATGATGAGGATTATACTGCAGCACGTTTTGGCATATCAATAGAAACTTCTATAGGGAGCTCAAGTAAGTCTGATATCATTATTTCGGGCAACGGGGTATTAAAAAAACACGCAAGCATAGTAAAAGAAAAAAACAAAGTAATCATAACTCCAAATCAAAATGCTGTTGTTCAGGTAAACGGCCAAAAAATCAAGGCAAAGCGTACATTGTCTAGTGGCGATATAGTTTTGATAGGCGGCACTGCTCTTTTGATACATTTAAAGGAGGAAACAGTATGACGTTTGTAAGAAGAAGTGCTACTGCTGCTTTGATGTTAAATATGGTGTTTGTTTTGTCTGCGTTTATACTGCTTGCCTTTAAAGACGAGACCATAGACTATAACGCGCTAATAATGGGTGGGACGATCGCCGCCGTAATGCTTATATTTTACAATGTTACAAATAAAATATTTAAATATCCTGACAGGATAGTGCTGGTATGCTGTATAACACTCGTATCTATCGGACTTGTAATGCAGTATAGAATAAATTCAGAAACCGGATGGAAACAGCTTGTCTGGTTTGTATCCGGCATTATTGCCATGTATATAGCAATAATGTTTTTTAAAAGCAATTTGAACTTTGGCAAGATAAATTGGCTCTTAATAGCTGCAACGGCGGGGCTTTTACTTATGGCGCTTATCTTTGCACGTGTTATCGGCGGAGCTAAGAACTGGATAAGAATAGGGCCATTTAGCTTTCAGCCAAGCGAATTTGCCAAAATAACGTTTCTAGTTTCAGCAGCTTATTATTTTTCTAAAAGAGACAGGATATTGTCTTTACTACCGTATGCTATATTCAGCGGAGCATGCATCTTAATATTGGTTGCATCTAAAGACTTAGGTGCGGCTATGCTTTTTGCCCTTTCATTCCTTATAATATTTTTTGTTTCAACAGGCAGTAAATTATGGACGCTTGGGGGTATCGGAGTCTTAGGAATCGGTGCTTTTGCCAGCTATAAGCTTTTTTCGCATGTTAGGGTGAGAGTTGAAATTTGGCAGGACCCGTGGGCTGTTTACTATGGAGAAGGCTATCAGATTGTACAGGGATTAATGGCAATTGCAAGCGGTTCTTTTTTCGGGACGGGCTTGTCGCTTGGAACACCACAGTCTATTCCGGCAAATAGCACGGATTTTATATTTGCGGTCATATGTGAGGAATTTGGGATCATATTTGGTATCGCACTGATCGTGCTGTATCTTGTATTTATATTAAGAGGAGCACTAATCGCATTAAATGCAAGGGAAAAGCACGAGCAGCTTTTAGTATTTGGATGTACGGCAATGCTTAGCCTGCAGTGTTTTATAATAATAGCAGGCGTAATAAAGATGATACCATTAACAGGTATAACACTTCCGTTTATAAGCTACGGCGGGAGCTCTATGTGGTCTTGTATGATTTTAGTCGGTATTATACAAGGTATTGCCATTAAAAATGGAATTAAGGATGTTAAAGAGATAAGAAGCATAGGAGGTGATGTAATATAATGAGCGAGGCTAAAAAAACCATTAACGTAAAAAAGAATATGAAATTCATAATATCCGTATTCGTAATACTCTTTTCAGGAATGATAGTTTACTTAGGTTACGCAGTTACAGTTTACGGTGAACGCTGGTTTGCTTCACCATATAATCAGCGCCTGGAAGCTGCAAACTCAAATGTAATAAAAGGCAGCGTACTGGATACCAACGGCATTAAACTTGCATGGACGGAAGACGGAGAGAGACAATACATATCGGATACAGACACAAGGATAGCGATATCTCATACTCTTGGCGACAATTATGGTATGACACAGGGAGCCGAGCTTTTATATGCAAAATACCTCTTTGGTTTTGATTCGGATATAGTATCCAGAGTCGGTGAACTGATAACAGGCGAAAAACGCAAAGGCAGCGACGTCACTTTAACTATAGATTCTGAGCTTTGTAAATACGCAGCGTCTGTTATGGGTGATAATTCGGGAGCTATAGTTTTAATAAATTATGAAACGGGTGAGATATTAGCCTCGGTTTCACAGCCAGGCTTTGACCCGTTAAGTGTTAGTGACTATGCAGACGACGAGGACTCTACTGTGCTTTTTAACCGTGTTACTATGGGCAAGTATCCTCCTGGATCTACGTTTAAGATAATAACGGCTACAGCTATAATCCAAGAAGGGCTACAAGACGAGAGTTATACCTGTACAGGCAGTGTTGATATTGGCGGGATAACCATAGAATGCGCAGGAGGTAAGGCGCACGGCGAACTTACTTTAGAGGAGGCTTTTAACGTCTCATGCAATACTTATTTTGCAACCATGGCCAAAGAAATAGGCTCTAAAAAGCTTTTATCCGTTGCTGAAAAGTATGGGTTTAACTACGACTTTTTATTTAACGATATGATACTTTATCAAAGTGACTATGTTCAAAGCGACTATGATGAAAACGTAGCATTATCTGGAATAGGCCAGTATGAAGACTTGATTACCCCGCTTCATTCGGCAATGATATCAGGTGCAATAGCTAACGGCGGAACGATGATGCAGCCTATGCTATTAAAGGCGGTGACAACGGCTGAGGGAAATGAGACTGATTCCCCTTCCAAGGTCTTTAAAAGCGATGCTACCGGCGGTACGGCAAGCGTATTAAAACAGCTTATGATAAGTGAGGTAAAAAACGGAACCGGAAAATCCGCTGCTGTTGAAGGTTTGACTATAGGCGGGAAGACGGGCACTGCTGAATATACTGAGGGCGGTGAAACAAAAGAGCATGCATGGTTCACGGGATTTATAGCCGATGAGGACCATCCGCTTGCCATTGCAGTTATATTGGAAGGAGCTGGTTCAGGCGGAAAGAATTCAGCGCCCATTGCATCTAAAGTATTTAAAAAGGCTGTGGAGTTAGGATATTAAAATGCAAACGGCTAAGGATATAACTGAGAAGCTTAAATTACTCCCGGATTCTCCGGGAGTTTACATAATGAAAGATGCTTTTGGCAATATAATTTACGTTGGCAAAGCTGTATCTTTAAAAAACAGGGTACGGCAATACTTTTCGTCTACTATAAAAGACGCAAAAGTTTCGGCTATGGTAGATAAAGTAGCAGATTTTGATTATGTAATGACTGCATCTCAAAAAGAAGCATTGATACTTGAATGCAATCTCATAAAAAAACACATGCCCAAATACAATATACTTTTAAAGGACGACAAGCACTACCCATATATAAGGATAGATTTAAATGAGAATTATCCGAGAGTAGAAGTCGTTAGGAGCATTAAAGAAGATGGGGCCAAGTATTTTGGGCCGTATACTTCGGCTATAGTTATAAGAGACGTACTCGATACCCTTTCAAGGACATTTAAGATGCGCCAGTGTAAAAAGGATATATCAAAGGCACAGAAGAGAAAAGAACGGCCATGCCTTAATTTTGCAATAGGCAGATGTTTAGCTCCTTGCACGGGAAATGTCTTAAAAGAAGAATATGACAGCATAATAGATGAAATCATAGATTTTTTATCTGGCAACGGAGAGGGGCTTTTGTTAAAACTTAGCAAAGAGATGGAAGAGCTGTCTGAAAAGATGGAGTATGAAAGATGTGCTCGAATCCGCGATAAGATCGAGGGCGTTAAAATGATGATGCAAAAACAGCAGGCAACAACGCCGCATCTTAGCGATAAAGATGTCTTTGCTATAACTTCTGATGAGGGAAGCGCAGTCGTGCAGGCTTTTTTCATTAGAAGTGGAAAACTAAATGAAACGGCAAGTTTTAATTTAACTTTTTTAAATGAAGGAGAGGGCGAGATACTTTCATATTTCTTGCTCCAGTATTATATAAGCAAGGCATATATTCCTCGGGAAATTTTAGTTAACAAGCAAATAGAGGACAAAGAAATACTGACGGAGTGGCTAAGTGAGAAAAGGGGAAAGCGCGTTTATATAAAAATACCGCGTTTAAAGGAAGATAAAAACTTAGTTGATATGGCATATAAAAACGCAAGTGAAACGCTAAATATCAAGCTAAAACATCGCCAGCGCGAATACGACAAGACGATAGGGGCAGCAAAGAGGCTAAAAGCATACTTAGGCCTCCAGGACGATATTACCAGAATAGAATGTTATGACATCTCAAATATACAAGGGACGGACAGTGTCTCCTCTATGGTCGTTTTCACTAACGGTAAGCCGGACAAAAAGGAATACAGGCATTTTAAGATTAAGACGGTTTTAGGTGCAAATGATTTTGCATCTATGCAGGAGACTATTGAGAGGCGTTTTTTGCGTCTTTTAAAAGAAGGCGACAGAGGGAACTTTTCTTCAAGGCCGGATTTGATAGTCGTAGACGGCGAAAAGGGCAGTTAAGCGCTGCTTACGATGCGCTTATCTCGCTGGGGCTTGAAAGCATACCTACAATCGGGCTTGCTAAAAAAAACGAGGAAGTTTTTTTGCCATTTGAAAAAACGCCCCTTTTGATAGACAAAAGAGACGAGGCATTAAAACTTTTACAGCGTATTCGGGATGAGGCGCATAGGTTTGCCATTACATATCATAGGACTTTAAGGCAGAAAAATGCTAAATTTTCAGAACTTTCAAAAATAAAAGGAATAGGGCCAAAGAAAGTTAAGGCCCTATTAACCGCGTTTAAAAGCATAGAAAATATAAAAAATTCAACAGTGGAGGAACTGTCTAAAGTCAATGGGATAGACAGTTTAGCCGCGAAAAATATTTATGAATACTTTCATGCGTAAACCAGGTAAAATTTTAAGACATTATAACGTTTAATGCCTCCATGGCTTCGGATTCGTCTTTTCCAGAAGCGATTACTGTTATTTCGTCACCTGGTTTTAAGGATAAAGATAAAACACCTATTATACTTTTGGCGTTTATCTTTTTTAAGTCTTTTTCTATATATATCTGCGAGTCGAATGATGATGACAGCCTGACTATTACATCGGCATTAAGAGCGGGGCCGCCATTTAAGTTATTTGTAATTTTACGTTTTAGCATAAAAATCACTTCTTCCTTTCACTTTTTATATTATCTGCGATTTCATTTATTTTATTTAGCCGGTGGTTGACACCGGACTTGCCAATCTGCTTATTTAGCATTTTCCCAAGGTCTTCAAGCCGTGTATCCGGCGGTGAAGAAATCCTCAGCATAGCTACTTCCAGCAGCGGAGGCGGTAAAGCCTCTAAACCTATTGTATCTTTAATGTAATTTATACTATTTATCTGTTTAAAAGCGGCGTCTAGAGTTTTGGATAGATTTGCCGTCTCACAGTTCACCGCACGGTTGACGTTATTTTTGACTTCTTTTATAACGCGTACATTTTCAAGCTTTAAACGGGATTCATGGCAGCCCATAAAGGACATGAATTCGGCTACTTTGTTACCCTCTTTTATGTATACTATAAAATTTTCTTTTTTCCTTGTTATTCGCGCATTAAATTTAAAATTATTTAAAATTTTACATACATCTTTGGCAAGCTGCTCCGATGAAAACACCATTTCTAAATGATACATCTTTTCAGGGGTGGTAACGCAACCGCCACCTAAAAACAGCCCTCTTAAAAACGCTATTTTACAGCATCGCTTTTTTATAATAGAAGAAGAGAGTATGTCATTTCTTATTGCGCCTTCATTATCTATAAGATAAGTTTTTTCTGCGACAATGCGCGCTTTATCTGAATTTATAACTATGCTATATAAGTGCCCGGTCCTAATCGGCACTTCGTGCATTTCTATTTCAGGAGATATGTTAAATAGCTCTTTTAGCAAAGAGAATATACGCCGGGCAACAGCTGCATTGGATGTTCTTGCTTTTAGAGAAAAACCGGAATTTGAAAGTATTATACTCCCGGAAAGGCGTAAAATCCCTGACAATTCCGCTATTGCACAGCATTCCTTATTGATTGGCAGACGGGATAATTCATTTTTAGCCACGGAAGAAAAAGACATAACTCCTGCCCTCTTTGTTATTAATCATTTCATCTTTACGTTTCTGTGCTCAATGTTAACCAAATGATTTTGTGCCTTAAACAGCTTATATAACTCCTCGGCTACAACAACGCTTCTGTGCTGCCCACCGGTACAACCGATGGCGATTACCAAGCTTCTTTTATCCTGTTCCATATAATAAGGTGCCAACTTGTTTACCAGGTCGGCTATACTTTTTATAAAAAAGCTGGTTCTGGGGAAGGACAGAACATAGTCCCTTACGTCTTTATCCAAACCGGTTTTATCACGAAGATTATCCTGGTAAAATGGGTTTGGAATAAACCTCATGTCAAACACTAAATCTGCATCCATAGGTATACCGTGTTTATACCCGAAAGTGACTACCGTAATAACGAATTTATTTTGGGTTTCCGGGCTGTATAAACGGTCTATAATCGCACCTAACTGTTTTGGCGAAAGGGAAGAAGTATCAATGATACTGCCGGCCATATCTTTTATTCGTTTGAGCTTAGAACGCTCCATACTTATACCGTTTATTACACTACCATGAGAAAGAGGATGCATACGCCTTGTTTGTTTAAAACGTTTTATAATAGTTTCGTCGTTTGCATCTAGGTATAGGATTTCAAAATCTATTCCGGGTATCTCTTTTAGCCTGTCTATTGCGGAATATATTTCGTCGAACATAGTACCGACACGGGTATCTACTACAACAGCTACTTTTTCTATCGGTGTTTCTTTCGTATGACAAAGATGTGCAAAATCGTATATAAGTGCAGGAGGTAGGTTATCTACGCAGAAAAAGCCATTATCCTCAAGACGTTTCAGTGACATTGAACGCCCGGCGCCTGATAGGCCTGTTACCAGTAAAAAGCGCATATTATATCTCCTTTAATACATTATTCATTTGCATTTAGTATATTGTAATTTGAAAGCTCAGCAGATTCGGCAAATTTATAAGCGTCGTCAAAGTTTCCGACCAGGCTGCTTTCATGGGCATCACTTGATATAACTAATTTAATGCCCGCTTTAGTAAATGCATCTATATCTTCAATTGATAGCTCGTTATGTGATGAATTTATTTCAACAGCCGTGCCATATTTTTTAAGATAAGGGATTAACATATCATAGTTAAGCCGCATACCGTATCCGGGGTGTACTATTAAGAAAATGTTGTTTTTCTTAATGGCTTCTATATATGCACGAGTGGTTTTATCCACATTTTTTTTATTAAATCGCCGCATCAGGGTGAAGTAGAAAAACGAATCCAGACTGTCACACCAGACTGCTTTATGATATCCGAGCAAAAGTATGTCGAAGCGTTTTGCGGTTTCACTATCAACGTCTATAAACCCGTTAAATGAACGGACGTTTAGCTCAAGTGCGGACAATACCTTTATTTTATCTTTGTATTTTTTTTTGACACGGGCTATTTCATCTAAGTATTCGTTTAGCTTATGCCTCTTAATTCCATAAAATATATGAGACGGGCCGTGGTCGCATATTGCTATTTCGCTTAAATTCTTATCAATTGCGGCTAATACGTTTTCTTCTATGGTGTTTTTACCATGGCTGAATATAGTATGCGTATGATAATCGGCAATTATTTTAAGGTTCGCCAATTATTTTTACCTCCGGTTCCAAATCGACTCCAAATTTATCAAAGACGGTTTTTCTGACATGTTCGATAAGTGCTATAACGTCATATGCAGAGGCTTTTCCCGTATTAATTATAAAACCGGCATGTTTTTCAGAAACCTGTGCACCGCCTATTGAAAAACCTTTAAGCCCCGCGCTTTCTATAAGCGTACCTGCAAAATAGCCCTTAGGGCGTTTAAAAGTACTGCCGGCACTGGGGAAATCAAGTGGCTGTTTTTCATGTCTTTTTTTATTATAGCCTGAAAGTAGCTTTTTTGCGGTGATTATGTCACCAGATTTAAGCTTAAATGATGCATCTATAACTATAAGTTTTTTAGATAGTATACTACTAGTCCTATATCCTAGTTCTAAACTATCTTTATCTAAAGTAACTATGCTACCGGATTCATCAACTGCCCTTACGTTTAAAATGAAATCGGATATTTCACTACCGTAAGCGCCTGCATTCATTACGACGGCTCCGCCAATAGTGCCAGGGATACCTCCAAGAGCCTCCATTCCGCAAAGGCCGTTTTTATGTGCATCCCGGAGCAGTTCCCCTAAAAGAGCTCCGCTGGAGGCTAAGGCTATATCTCCATTAAAACTTATATCGGAAAAATTATCGGAAAGTTTTATAACGGCTCCGCGGATCCCTTTATCAGTTACCAGTAAATTAGAACCTTTTCCGATTATATAATAAGATATGCTACTTTTTTTTAGGTTATTTAAAGTGTTTATCAGTTCTGAGGTATTTTTCGGAAAAATCATATAGTCTGCCGTACCGCCGACACAAAAAGTGGTATGCTTCGACATAGGTACATCTTTTAGAACTTTAACACCAAGTTCACTAAATGATTTTAAAAAAAGTTTATTTGTCATATGTTTTAAAGCCCTCATTTTCAATTAAATTATACTGCATATAATGATCTTTTACAAGTTAGCCAAGCAGCATTATATCTTTTAAAAACTCAAGTGAACTTAGGTTTCCAGAAGAGATTTCTTGGGCATATTTTTGAGCAGTGGAGATATTTTTGGCATATAAAAATGTATTTGGGAAAACACCTTTTTTAAGCATACGTTCGTATATATTAAAAAGGGTTTCGTTTTGGCTAAATATTTCTTCTATATATATAACAGGGCACGTGCCTATTTCACTGAGGCGGGATTGGTTATTTAAAGAAAGCATACTGTTGGCAAATTTTCTGCATGTTTTAAGTTTTAAATTATCATCTGATTTAACGACACCGATATACTGTATCATATCGGTAAAGTCACATGAAGATATTACCGAAAATTCTGATAGGGAGTTTTCGTTTGCAAGCGAACTTAAATAACCCTGAGATGCCAGCATAAAAGCGGCTGAACCCGAAGCAAAGAGAGAATATCCATTTTGAGCTTCGTATAAAAGCTCTTTTCCGGTAGCGCCAGGTAGTTCTGAGGGTTTAGATAAACCGGAATTTTCTATTTCAGCTGTTACGTAAAATGGCAAAGAGCATTGTGGCAACGTTGAAGTTTCTTTTTGGACTACGAAACCATACATGTCTTTTGATTGGCTGCTTTGAGTATCGTTTTTCAAAGACAGGTATTTGGCTATACTAAAGATGTCCTTTAGGCTATATGAAGACAGATAGGAAGGGTCTATATCCGTATCGTAAAACATGTCATTTAAGCAGTAAAGCAGGTAATTGTTAAATGTATACGGCAGTGCGTATGTCTTTGAATCATAGGAAGCGGAAGATGCGATGTTTGAATTAATTTGGGTTTCAAACCCTATTTCCGACAATAAAGATGGGTCTGATAAAAACCCGCACGGGAAAGATATGAGGTCTGGCCTTTCA
This sequence comes from Eubacteriales bacterium, assembly GCA_041390245.1. Classification (NCBI taxonomy): domain Bacteria; kingdom Bacillati; phylum Bacillota; class Clostridia; order Eubacteriales; species Eubacteriales bacterium. The sequence continues at coordinate 528,397 of JAWKQI010000001.1, read as the reverse complement.
CCGGATAAAATACGGGCAGCCGCTTCATCTTTGGAAAGAGACTCAACTTCTATAAACACGTAAGCGTTATTTTCCTCAAAAGAACTTATGCATTTCTTTAGATATGATAATATACTTGAGCTTTCAGACCTCCAGCCGTTTATATGCCATAAAGTTAAAATTCCTTCAAAGGATGCTTCTTCTTCATTGCCGAGGCTTACGAAATAACTGTAATTTGAAAGGCCTTCTTTCAAAATAGCAGGGCTTATAAATACGAACAAAATGGTTATGATACATAAAAAATAAGTAAAAGGTTTTTTTCTTTTCATAAATACCACCTTTTACTTATTTTATTTGCTGCATTTTGATTTTATACTTTTAATACGTGTTTAATCATCGGTTTTATTATTCATATTACTTATGAGTTTCTTATTTAAGTCGCCTAGTGTTGTATGCCCCATATCCCTGAAACGGAAGTTCATAGCGGCAACTTCTAGTATAACTGCCAAATTACGGCCAGATTTGACGGGTATAGTCATCATTGGTATTGAGACGCCGAGTATAGTAATATATTCCTGCTCTATTCCAAGACGGTCCATACTATTTGAAACGTTAGGCTCCAACGTAACGCACAGATCTATGTTTTTTTCTGCCATGACGGCACCGAGCCCATATAAAGAGCTTACGTCTATTATGCCAACACCACGTATCTCCATTAAATACTGCGTTATTTCAGGAGCCCTGCCTAGAAGTTCATCGTCTGAGATTTTTATTATCTCAACGACGTCGTCCGATACGAGGCGGTGGCCGCGTTTAACCAACTCAAGGGCAGTTTCGCTTTTTCCAACGCCGGAATCACCGGTAATGAGCATACCGACACCGTACACATCCATAAGTTCGCCGTGGCGAGACAAGTACGGAGCCAACAACTTGTCTAGATAAACGGTAGCCTTATGGCTTATCCTTGTAGTAGACAAACTTGAAGATAAAACAGGTGTACCATATTTTTCGGCTAATTCTACCATTTCGTCCAGCGGAAAACGGCCCCTGCTTACAATAACACAGGGAACATCATGGCTGAAATAATAATCCAGGCGTTCTTTCCGAGTGTCTTTATCCATGTATTTTAAAAATGTGGTTTCTGCATTGCCAAACAGCTGGACGCGTTCTCTTCCGAAATATTCAAAGAAGCCGGCAAGCTGGAGGCCGGGGCGGTTCATATCACTTGTAGACACTTCTATTTTAGGCTTTTTGCCTGGACATATTATGGTTAAATCTAAATCACTTGCAAATTGTTCTACAGTTATGTATTTTTTCATTTTAGCTCCTTAAAATACACTTTTTTATATTATACTATTAAATAAGGCATATGCAAATATTAAATAGCAAGAACCCCTGTTTTCAGATGAAAGCAGGGGTTCTTTTTTATATTGGGTAGTTATAAGGGTGGCTGTTTTAAACCTGTAAACATATAGATTTATAATAGCCGCGTTTACAGGAGGTGGCATGAATAAATCCATACCTTTCATTTAACAGGATACTTAATAAAAACAGTATCCCTGGTTGAAAATTTAAAGACGTGCAAACATACCTATTAATTAGGAAATTGCACGCCTTTGTGTTTATTTCATATTATTTTCCTTATATTATCCCGAATAACAACTCTGAGTAAGAAGGATACGGCCAATACTTAGCAGATACGTTTGTTTCAAGTTCATCTGCAACGGCTCTTAACTCTTGCATTGCAGCAAACACTGTATCGCGGTAGTATTTTGCGCTTTCTTTTAAATCCTCATAGTCTTTTGCCTGTATTACAGCGTTTTCAAGGACAGTTGTCTTTTTATCAAGAACTGAAAGCAGCTTAGATAATTTTTCTATCAACGCTGTTTCTACTCCGCAGTCGACAGAAGATGACACCGCCTTAACGTTAACAACAGTTTCTGAAAGGCTCTTTATATATTTGCATACTGCAGGGATTATATCGCGTTTTACCATGTCTATCATAGTCAAGGACTCGATATTTAAAGTCTTGCAGTATCCTTCAAGCATTATTTCACATCTTGAAAGCAATACTTGTTCGGAAAATACTTTATGTTTTGTAAATAATGTAACATTTTTAGGGCTTGCAAAATAAGGAAGAGCTTCTGCAGAAGATTTTAAGTTAGAAAGCCCGCGTTTTTCTGCTTCTTCAATCCATTCTTCTGAATAGTTGTTGCCATTGAATATTATGCGCTTATGATCTTTGATTGTCTTTTTAATAAGGGCGGAAAGTGCGCTGGAGAAATCTGAAGCTTTCTCAAGTTCATCTGCGAATTTATTCAATTCTTCAGCAACTATCGTATTTAAGACGATGTTAGGCCCGGAAATAGACATTGAAGAACCAAGCATACGGAATTCAAACTTATTACCGGTAAAAGCAAACGGGGAAGTACGGTTCCTGTCCGTTGTATCCCTTGGGAAGCTAGGCAATACGTTTACGCCGATTTTAATGGATTCTTTTTCTTTAGAACTATAAGGGTTACCGGTTTCTATTGCTTCAAGTATTTCAGTCAGTTCGTCGCCTAAGAATACGGATACTATTGCCGGAGGTGCTTCGTTAGCACCAAGGCGATGGTCGTTTCCGGCATTTGCAACAGAGAGACGTAACAGATCCTGATACTCATCAACAGCTTTTATAACTGCGCATAAGAATGTCAAGAACTGAGCGTTATCTCTTGGGTTATCACCTGGTTCCAACAGGTTTTTACCTGTGTTAGTAGCCAAAGACCAGTTATTATGTTTACCTGATCCGTTGACGCCGGCAAAAGGTTTTTCATGTAATAAGCATGTTAAACCATGACGCTCTGCTACTTTTTTCATTAATTCCATAGTCAATTGGTTCTGATCGGTTGCCACATTGGAATTTGTGAAAATAGGAGCTAATTCATGCTGTGAAGGTGCAACTTCGTTATGCTCCGTCTTGGCAAGGATTCCTATTTTCCAAAGCTCGCTATTTAAATCTTTCATGTATGAGGCTACTCTAGTTTTAATTGAACCAAAATAGTGGTCTTCCAATTCCTGCCCTTTTGGAGGTTTTGCCCCAAAAAGTGTTTTGCCACAGAGAATTAAGTCTTTCCTCTTTTTATACGTGTCTTGATTGATTAAGAAGTATTCCTGTTCTGCACCAATAGTTGTTATAACAGAAGAAACATCGCTATTGCCAAACAATTTTAATATACGCATGGCCTGATCGCTTAGAACTTCCATAGAACGTAAAAGCGGTGTTTTTTTGTCAAGCGCTTCGCCGCTATACGAACAGAATGCAGTAGGTATGCAAAGTGTTCCGTCTTTAATAAATGCATAGGAAGTCGGATCCCATGCTGTATATCCTCTGGCTTCAAAAGTTGCCCTTAATCCACCGGAAGGGAAACTGGAAGCATCAGGTTCGCCCTTAATAAGCTCTTTGCCTGAAAACTCCATTATTATAGTTCCATTTCCGTTTGAGGAAATAAAACTGTCGTGTTTTTCTGCAGTTACACCGGTCATTGGCTGGAACCAGTGTGTAAAGTGAGTTGCTCCTTTTTCAATTGCCCAATCTTTCATTGCATTTGCAACTACATTTGCGACCCCAAGTGTTAAAGGTTCCCCACAATCAATTGTTTTCTTTAACGATTTGTACGTTTCTTTGGGAAGCCGTTCTCTCATGATAGTGTCATTAAACACCATAGAGCCAAATAATTCGGTTATATTACCCATAGATTCACCCTCCAAACTATAGTTTAAAAATTAAAAAAATGGCACTGCGAGCACTATGCTCACAGCGCCATTGCTGTTTATAGACATTATTTTATACCGGATGCAAATTAATGTCAATATTTTTTTAAAAAAATATCAAGCTACATTTATAGTTAAGTAACTTAAATATTATAATGTAATATACTTAAATTAAGGCTATTATATAATATGTAACAATATTCAAAAAATAACTGAATTTGGGTTTGCAAGTTTTACTTATAAATAATTCAGTTGTTGTTGACAAAGCTAGACATTTGTTATAGAATAAAAGGCACGGACGAGGATGTTTATTGAGAAAAATTATTTTTCATCAAGGGCGTCCTTTTATTTATAGGGGAGGATATAAGGGAGGAACAACGATGCTAAAGGAAGGACAAATCAGGATACCTTCAGGATGCGCGATATCTGGCATTTTTTCAAAGAGCGGGAAGAACATAAACGGCAAGACGATTATTAAGTCTATTTCTACCATGCACGACAGGTCAAACGGCCTCGGCGGCGGTTTCGCTGGGTATGGTATTTATCCGCAATATAAAGATTATTATGCTTTTCATATTTTTTATGACGATGTGAAAGTAAAAGATGCCTGTGAAAAGTTTTTGGAAAGGCATTTTGATATTATACATTTATCAAAAATTCCACTACGCAAGAACCGCAATATAACAAATGAACCGTTAATATGGCGGTATTTTGTGCTGCCAACTCAGACTAAAATAAAAGAAAGCCAGCTTTTAGAAGATGAATTTGTAGTCAGATGTGTTATGAAAATCAACTCTAAAATAGACGGGGCATATGTATTTTCAAGCGGAAAAAACATGGGCGTCTTCAAAGCAGTAGGTTTTCCGGAAGATGTCGGAGATTTTTATTGTTTAGAGGAGTATGAAGGATACAGTTGGACTGCACATGGGCGTTATCCAACCAACACGCCGGGATGGTGGGGAGGAGCCCATCCGTTTGCTATGCTCGGTTATTCGGTAGTACATAATGGAGAAATTTCTTCATACGATGCAAACCGCAGATTTATAGAAATGTTTGGATACAAGTGTACTCTTTTAACAGACACTGAAGTAATTACCTATATAGTAGATTATTTACATAGGAAGAAAAAGCTGACATTTAGTGAGGTCGCTTTAATAATGGCTGCTCCCTTCTGGGCTACTATAGACAAGAAACCGGAAGAAGAGCGCAAGCGCCTTACATATTTAAGGAACGTATTTTCGAGTTTGCTTGTAACCGGGCCGTTTTCGATATTAGTAGGATTCGAAGGCGGAATGATGGCATTAAATGATAGATTAAAACTTAGGTCAATGGTTGTAGGAGAAAAAGACGATATGGTTTATATGGCCAGTGAAGAATGTGCTATCCGCATTATTGAACCTAACTTAGATAAATTCTGGTCACCTAAAGGTGGAGAAGCAGTTATTGTTACGTTGGATGGGGGTGAAACTGTATGCCGATAGATTTCTTATACCCAGAATATGAAGTTAAAAGAGATCAGGACAAATGTATTACATGCAGAGTATGTGAACGTCAGTGTGCAAATGAGGTTCACAGTTATGATGAAGATAGAAATATTATGGTTTCGGATAACGCCAAATGCGTAAATTGCCATAGGTGTGTTTCACTGTGCCCGACAAAAGCGCTTAAGATAGTTAAAACCGACCATACTTTCAAAGAAAATGCAAGCTGGACCGGGGAATCGATAAATGACGTTTATCGCCAAGCAGGAACGGGCGGCGTATTATTGTCTTCAATGGGCAACCCAAAGCCGCTGCCTATTTATTGGGATAAAATGCTGATCAACGCTTCGCAGGTTACCAACCCGTCTATAGACCCGTTGCGTGAGCCGATGGAAACCAAGGTGTTTTTAGGGACTAAGGATATGGAAATAGTCCGCGACGCAAAAGGCAATATCGTGCCTAAAGATACTCCGCAGATAGAATTGTCCGTTCCTATTATGTTTTCTGCTATGTCTTATGGTTCGATAAGCTACAATGCGCACGAGAGTTTAGCGCGCGCAGCACAGGAACTTGGCATAATGTATAACACAGGTGAAGGCGGATTACATGAGGATTTTTATAAATACGGTAAAAATACGATAGTTCAGGTTGCATCCGGGCGTTTCGGAGTTCATAAGGATTATTTAGAAGCGGGCGGGGCAATCGAAATTAAGATAGGCCAAGGTGCAAAGCCTGGAATCGGCGGTCATCTGCCTGGAACTAAAATAGTAGGTGATATTTCAAAGACACGTATGATACCGGAAGGCTCTGACGCTATTTCGCCGGCACCGCATCATGATATTTATTCTATAGAAGATCTAAGGCAGCTCGTTTACTCGCTAAAGGAAGCAACGGCGTATAAAAAGCCGGTTATAGTAAAGATCGCTGCCGTACATAACGTTGCGGCCATTGCCTCTGGTATTGCCAGAAGCGGAGCTGATGTCATTTCAATAGACGGTTTCAGAGGCGGTACAGGTGCTGCCCCGACTAGAATCCGCGATAACGTAGGTATTCCGATAGAAGTAGCTCTAGCAAGTGTAGACCAAAGGCTTCGCGATGAGGGGATCCGCGGGAACGTATCAGTTGTTATAGGCGGAAGCATAAGAAACAGTGCAGATATAGTAAAGGCGATAGCTCTTGGAGCAGACGCGGTTTACATAGCTACAAGTGCGCTTTTGGCTCTTGGATGCCATCTTTGCAGGTCCTGCCACAGCGGCAAATGTAACTGGGGCATAGCAACGCAAAGGCCGGAGTTAGTCCGCCGGTTGAATCCGGATGTTGGATATAAGCGCCTTGTCAATTTGATAACTGCATGGGAACATGAAATCAAAGAGATGTTAGGTGGCATGGGAATCAACTCCATAGAGGCATTAAAGGGTAACCGTTTGATGCTAAGGGGAGTTGGACTTAACTCTAAAGAATTAGAGATTCTCGGAATTAAGCATGCGGGGGAATAAGCGATGAAAAGGATTTATGTAAATGAAAAATGGTGTTTGGCATGTCATCTATGTGAATACTACTGCGCATATGCAGCTACAAACATAAAGGATATGGCAAAAGCCCTGAAAAATATAAAAATCAATCCGCGTATCCATATAGAAGAACGCGGGAATATTAGCTTTGCAGTTTCTTGCAGGCACTGTGAAGAACCTCTTTGCGTTAAAGGCTGCATAAGCGGCGCACTTACAAGAAAAGACGGATTAATTACTATTGACCAAGACAAATGCGTTGGATGCTATACTTGTATTTTATCCTGCCCGTATGGTGCTATCATGCCGTCTGTCAATGGAGCAATGCAAAAGTGCGAACTTTGTACGCAGAGCTTGACTGGAGAACCTGCATGTGTTGCCGGATGTCCAAATAATGCCATTGTATTTGAGGAGAGGTAAAGAATATGAAGTATGTAATTATTGGGAACTCAGCAGCTGCAATCGGTTGTATTGAAGGTATCCGTCAGGTAGACAAAAAAGGTGAGATCACAGTTATTTCAGATGAACCGCATCACACATATTCAAGGCCGCTTATATCTTATTTGCTTCTCGGAAAAACTGACGAGCAAAAAATGAAGTACCGCCCGGATAATTTTTATGAAGAAAACGGCGTAACCCCGATACTTGGAGTACGCGTAACTAAAATAGATAAGGATAAAAAGCAAGTAATCTTGTCAAATGACAAGGTGATACCTTATGACAAATTAATGGTTTCAACAGGGTCAAAACCATTTGTTCCTCCTATGAAAGGGCTGGATACCGTTAAGTATCACACATTTATGTCGTTAAACGATGCAAAAGCACTTGGAAAGGAACTTGGCAAAGACAAGAAAGTATTAATAGTCGGTGCTGGCCTTATTGGATTAAAGTGTGCTGAGGGCATACTTGAAAAAGTAAAAAGTATTACTGTCGTCGATTTAGCGGACCGTATACTGCCCAGCATTTTAGACGTAAAGGGTTCTGAAATCGTAAAGAAGTTTCTTAAGAAAAAGGGAATCAAGTTTTATTTATCGGATAGCGTTGCGGAGTTTACGCCAAACAAAGCAACCCTGGCAAGTGGAAATGTATTAGATTTTGATATATTAGTAATCGCCGTTGGAGTTCGCCCGAATGTAGAACTTATCCAGGAAGCAGGAGGAGACGTATCTCGCGGTATAGTAACTAATTTAGACAGCTCTACCAGCTTAAAAGACATTTATGCGGCAGGAGACTGTACTACTTGTTTTGACTCGGTAACATGCGAGCAGCGTATACTGGCTTTACTGCCAAACGCATATATGCAAGGCGAATGCGCTGGAATAAACATGGCAGGCGGAAGCAATCAATTTGAAAAAGCAATGCCGATGAACGCAATAGGGTTTTTCGGGCTGCATATAATTACCGCTGGTAGCTATGTCGGAGAAGAATGTGTTGAGACCAAGGAAGACGTATACAAAAAATTTGTGACAAAAGATAACCTTTTAAAGGGATATATCTTAATTGGGGATGTAGAACGTGCAGGCATTTATACTTCTTTGATACGTGAAAAAACACCTCTTGATACCATAGACTTTGAGCTTATAAAAGAAAAGCCACAGCTTATGGCGTTTTCAAAGGTTGAGAGAAGTAAAAAGCTTGGAGGAGCAAAGTAATGAAGATAAATGCTAAAGATATGCACTTTAAGACTCTTAACGACATGGTAAGGGATTCTAAAGATAAAGAAATAGTAATAGATAACTGCATAGGGCAGCGTTACATTGGAGCTGGACTTAAAAATAAGAATATAACAATAAACGGTACACCGGGTAATGCTTTGGGAGCATATCTAGACGGTGCAAATATTACGGTTAACGGTAATGCTCAGGATGCAACTGGGGATACTATGAATGATGGTGTTATTTGCGTTCACGGTTATTCCGGTGACGCAACTGGATATGGCATGCGCGGAGGCAAGATACTAGTTAAGGATAACGCAGGGTATCGTGCCGGAATTCATATGAAAGCATACCAGAGCAAGCTGCCTGTATTAGTAATAGGCGGAAAAGCCGGAAGCTTTTTAGGCGAGTATCAGGCCGGAGGGCTAATTATAGTTCTTAATTTAAATTGTGACGATAATGCTCCTACAGGATATTTCTGCGGTACAGGAATGCACGGCGGAAAGATATTTTTGCGCTGCGATGAAATAACGATGGATTTGCCAAAGCAGGTTCTTGTAAATAAAGCTGAAAAAAAGGATTTAGCTGAAATAGAAAAACATATTGAAGATTATTGTGCTGCTTTTGGCGGAAATAAAGAAGAGATATTAAGCAAGAATTTTTATGTACTAACTCCTAACACGAAAAATCCATATAGGCAGTTATATACACATAACTAAAGTTATATAGTATAATAAATAGTAAATAAAGTGTTGGAGGCTTTTAATATGGAGTATACCAAAGGTGAAATATTACAGTTTGTAGAGGAAAACGATGTAAAGTTTATTCGTTTAGCCTTTTGTGATATGTTTGGTAAACTGAAAAATATATCTATTATGCCAGATGAACTGCCGCGTGCATTTGACAGTGGCATATCTTTTGATGCTTCAGTAATACCGGGATTTATGAATCAGACAGATTCAGACCTGTTTTTATTCCCAGACCCTCAGACGTTGGTAGTTTTACCATGGAGGCCACAGCACGGGCGTGTCGTACGTTTTTACTGTGATGTACGGCTTGCAAACGGGCAGCCGTTTGACGGAGATGGCCGGCATATACTAAAAAAGGTAATAGACCGGTCTTTTGACATGGGGTATAATTGCAAAATAGGCACGGAATGTGAGTTTTATCTGTTTTCCGAAGATGAAAACGGAGTAAAGAAGCCTCATGACAATGCTGGTTATTTAGATGTTGCACCGCTTGACAAAGGTGAAAATGTACGCCGTGAAATATGTCTTACATTAGAGCAGATGGGAATATCGCCCGAATCTTCTGCACACAGGCAGGGCCCCGGGCAAAACGAAATAGATTTTAAGTATAGCGATGCGCTTGGCGCAGCAGATAATTTGATTACTTTTAAAACAGTTGTGGACACCGTTGCCGCAAGGCAGGGCTTAACAGCTTCATTTATGCCATGCCCGATAAAAGGTACAGCGGGAAGCGGGCTGCATGTAAACATGTCACTTTATAAAAACGGATTCAATATATTCAAAAATGACAGCAAAAAGCAAAGTGCCGAAGCAGAGAGTTTTATGGCGGGCATTATGAAACACATTTCCTGTATGACGGTTTTTTTAAATCCCGTAGTAAATTCGTATGAACGCCTTGGGATTTTTAATGCTCCTAAATATATAACGTGGTCTGATCAAAACAGGTCGCAGCTTATACGTATACCTAAAACCTCTTCTGTTGATTATTCACGGATGGAAGTTAGGTCTCCTGATCCTTGCTGCAATCCTTATCTGGCATTTGCGTTGCTTTTAAGCGCAGGCCTTGATGGAATTGAAGAAAACATGAAATTAGACAGTCCTATTGATTTTGATGTTAATAAAGCTTCTGAGAAGGAGCTTGAAAAGATAGAGGTTTTGCCGGGCAATTTAATCGATGCAATAGATGCTGCGGCAAAAAGTGAATTTATAAAAAAAGTTCTCCCACAAAAGACACTGGATAAATATTTGTTTGAAAAGAAAGCAGAGGCGGGGCGATAAAAAACAAGGGAAGTTTATAAGATGGTGGTGTTATAGTGGAGAATATACTGATTGTTTCAAGCTCTGATAAAGAGACTGATGCAATTACAAAGATTATTAAAACAATAGATAGACCGTTGTTTTTTACGTCGAGGAATGGCAAAGAGGCCAGGCACATTTTAACCGAAATTGATTTTGACGTTATAGTGGTAAATACGCCGCTGCAGGATGAGTTTGGGCACGAATTTGCTCTGGTGGCGATGGAAACTACTTCATCCGGGATTGTGATGCTTGTCAGCACTGAGATCTATGATGAAGTGGAGGCAAGGATGCAGCCGGAGGGTATTCTTTTAACGCCTAAACCGATAAACCGTGATAATTTCTTCAGTATGTTAAAGCTGGCGCAAACGATGCATAAACGTATTTCCTCGTTTAAAACGGAAAACGTAAAGCTGCAGAAAAAGCTTGAAGACAACCGTTTGATTGGTAGGGCAAAACTCGTACTTATACAGTCTTTAGGTTTAAATGAGCCTCAGGCGCATAGATACATAGAAAAGCAGGCCATGGATATGCGTATAACGAAGAAAGAAGTTGCTAAGGCAATAATTAAGACATATGAAAATTGACAATAATATCAAAGAGTGAGCGTTCATATAAAACATGCGTTTGCTCTTAAATTATATAAAGATTAAAAAAATAAATTGGAGGGTATTATGCAAGCATTGGAATTAAAAAAAGGATTTTACTGGACGGGCATTTTAGACCCTAACCTTCGCATATTTGACATTATAATGGAAACCGAATTCGGAACGACGTATAATTCATATGTTTTGACCGGAAGCGAAAAAGTAGCATTGTTTGAAACGGCAAAACTTAAGTTTTACGATGAATATATAAAGATTTTAACCGAGATAGTAGACGTAGGGAAAATAGACTACATTATAGTTGACCATACGGAGCCTGACCACGCAGGCAGCATAGAAAACCTGATTGGTTTAAACCCGGATATTGTAGTTGTCGGTACTACCAGCGCAATCAACTTTTTAAAGCAAATAATAAATAAAGATTTTAAGAGCCTTATTGTCAAGGAAAACGATACACTTTCGTTAGGAAATAAGACCCTTCGTTTTATGGCACTGCCTAACCTTCATTGGCCGGATACCATGTTTACATACATTGAAGAAGACAAGGTTCTAGTAACATGCGACTCTTTTGGTGCACATTACAGCCATGAAGGGATATTAAGAAGTAAGGTTACAGATGAAGAAGGGTATCTTCGTGCTGCTAAATACTATTTTGATAATATAATAGGTCCTTTTAAGCAACCATTTATGTTAAATGCGCTTAACCGCATAAAGGATCTTGATATAGACATGATATGTACAGGCCACGGCCCGGTATTAGACAGCCATGTAGACGAAATAATAAAACTTTATACTGAGTGGACTTCAGTTAAAAACCCAAATACCAAAAAGACGGTAATAATACCTTATGTCAGCGCTTATGGCTATACAAAGCAACTTGCTGATTATATAGAAAAAGGGATAAAGGCAGCAGGCGACATAGACGTAAAGAGCTTTGATATGGTGGTAACCGATAAAGGGCAGGTTTTAAACGAAATCACGTTTGCAGACGGTGTTTTATTCGGTACGCCGACTATGGTGGGAGAAGCGCTTTATCCTATATACGATTTGACTATATCGATGTTTGCACAGATCCATGGAGGAAAGCTCGCAAGCGCATTTGGAAGCTACGGCTGGAGCGGAGAAGGCGTTCCGCACATAATAGAGCGTTTAAAACAGCTTAGGTTAAAAGTTATAGATGGGTATCGTATCCGCTTAAAGCCAAGCGAAAGCGAACTTAAAGGTGCATACGACTTTGGATATAATTTTGGGCTTAATTTACTTGGAAAAGAAAACGAGACTAAAGAGGGAAAAAAGAAACTTGTAAAGTGCCCAATTTGTGGCAAAGTTTTTGAAGAAGGCCCGAAGAACTGCCCTGTCTGCGGTGCGCCAAGCGAGTTTTTTAAACCAGTTACAGAGTAAAATACTTAAGAATTTATAATTTATTTACATATAAGTAGCGGGGTAAATATGAAAAGGATAGCTAAGTTTGAAAAGGTATCCAAAAGCCGGTTTGCTTTAGACTGGAAAGATGCCTTTGGTGATAAAAAAAATATTTACGATGAAATAAAAATGCCTAAAAGGGCTACGAGCGGCTCTGCGGGGTATGATTTCTTTTCACCCATTGATTTTATACTAAAACCTGGGGAAACTATAAAGATACCGACTGGTTTAAGGGTTAAGATAGACGATGGGTGGGTACTTAAAATGTACCCGAGGAGCGGGCTTGGATTTAAGTTCAGGCTGCAGCTTAATAATACTGTCGGTATAATTGACAGCGACTATTACTTTTCAGACAATGAGGGACATATATTTATCAAGATAACTAACGATTCTAACGAAGGAAAGACCTTAGATATAAAAAAAGGCGATGGTTTTGCGCAGGGCATTTTTGTCGAGTATGGAATAACTGTCGATGACGATGTCAAAGATATTAGAAACGGCGGCTTTGGAAGCACAGACTCGCCTAAATAAAACTATAAAGTGTTTTTTGGAGAAAAAGTGTGAAGGAAGCAAAAAAAAAGAAAAAGAATATAATTTTAAATGTAATTATAATTATTGCAGTAATCGGTGCGCTTATCAGTGGATATATGATTTATACTGACGTATCTGAATACCAAGAGGGAGACAATGTATATAAAGATATAGCAAGCGATTATGTAACAATTACAGACGAAAACCAGGACAGCGAAACGCAAAGCCCAGAGCCAAGCCAGAGCGCGGACAACGATGGAGAAGACGGCAATGGAAGCAGTGGAAGCAGTGGCTCCTCTTCTAAATACGTAGTGGATTTTAACAAACTGAAGAAGATAAATTCAGATATTATAGCGTGGATAATAAATGACGGCACCGTTATAAATTACCCTATAGTTCAGGGCGATGACAACACTTATTATTTGACTCATCTCCCAAACGGAACAAAAAACAAGCTAGGTTCACTGTTTATGGATTATAGAAACAGCAGTGATTTCAGCATGCGCAATACTATTATTTACGGGCATCATATGAAAAGCGGGGCTATGTTTGCAAGCATTGTCAACTATAAAAAGCAAAGTTATTATGACAAGCACCCGACTATGTATTTAATCACGCCCGACACGAAATATAGGATAGACTTATTCAGCGGGTATGTAAGCAGCGTAGATGAAGACAGTTTTACAATTAATTTTATAGACGACTATGCTTTTGAAACATTTGTTAAGGAAAGAAAAGAAAAATCGGATTTTGAGTCTGATGTTCAAGTAACAGCAAGCGACAGGATAATCACGCTTGCCACGTGCACGTATGAGTTTTCAAATGCAAGATATGTCTTATATGGGAAGCTTACTCCAATAGACAGCTTAAGCTAAACTAAGTTTTAGAATTTTATGATAGAGCATATAAAAATGTCCGCTTTAAAAGTGGATATTTTTTTGACAATTTTATTATAAAAAGATAATATATTTAAAGGTTTAACAACTAAAGGCAGATTTTTAATGAGAGAAAAGATTTTCGAAGAGTATTCAATTCCAAAAGCAATTTTTACACTTGCAGCACCTACGATTTTGGGTATGCTTGTTACTGTCGTTTACAATATGGCGGATACATATTTTGTCGGGAAGACGAATGATCCTAATATGGTAGCCGCGGTCGCGCTAATCCTTCCAATTTATTATGTCATTATGGCTTTAGGAAATATATTCGGCGTTGGCGGCGGGACGCTTATATCGCGTTTGCTGGGATTAAAAGAAGATGAAAAAGTAAAGAATGTATCGGCGTTTTGTTTTTACGGCTCACTTGTAACTGGCATTGCCTTTGCCATAATCCTTTTGACTGTAAAACCGCTTGTTTTGCAAATTTTAGGGACCAGCCAAAATACTTATGATTTCGCAGATGGGTATTTAACTGCATTTACATTAGGGGTCCCGGCTGTAATGCTGCAATTCACTTTAGGGCAAATAATACGTGCAGAAGGGGCTGCCCGCCAATCTATGATCGGAATGATCATAGGTACAGTACTTAATATAATATTAGATCCTATAATGATTTTAAATTTAGGATGGGGCGTTGCCGGCGCAGCAGTTGCAACAGTAATAGGAAATATTTCAAGCGTCATATATTATATATGGTTCCTTTATGGAAAGAATACCGTCCTTTCTATTGAGAGGAAGTTTTTTAAAGCCAGCAGGGAGATAGTTTCGTATGTATTCAAAATAGGGTTTTCTGCATCTCTTAATACTTTTCTTATCTGCGTTTCAAATGTAATTTTAAATAACTATGCTGCATCATACAGTGACAACATAGTTGCAGCAGTTGGTATTTCAAGCCGTATCGCACAGGTGCCGAAACTTTTAATAATCGGGCTTGGGCAGGGGATACAGCCGTTTGTAGGCTATAATTATGCCGCTAAAAACTATTCTAGGATGAATGGCATTTTAAAATTTTCTTCAGTTATCGGGATAGTATTTGGCATAGTCTGTTATGCTTTTATATTCTTAACATCCGGTACGCTTATAAGGGCATTTTTAGATTCAAAGGAAGTTATCGATTTGGGTTCAGCATTTTTAAGGGCATACATATCATCTTTGCCGGTGCTGGTATTCTTATTTATTTTCATGTTTTCTATCCAGGCCTTTGGGAAGGCTATTGCGGCAACGATCCTCTCGGTTTGCAGGGATGCTTTAGCTTTTATACCTTTGATAATCGTTTTAAATACTGTTTTCGGATATGACGGCCTTGCATGGGCACAGCCTATTGCAGACATTGTATCTTGCATTTTAGCTGCTATACTGTTCTTTAAAATCAGGCAAAAAGACAAGAATGAAATGCAGTTAATAAAAGAAGTTGGATTAGGTGAGTAAGAAAAAAAGAGTAAGTGTGTAAGCTTACTCTTTTCTTAATTTTGCTATATATAAAATGCTTAATAGTATAACTAAAATGCACTGTATAAACATAAGTGTTTTAGTTATATTATTATTGACAAACGCCATCGGGGCATTAAATATATCTACTACCAGAAATACTAAAAACATCGTAGACAAGATTATCAAAATATGGGGAAGTACTTTTTTAAACATGGGTTTTTCTCCTAATTATCTGCAATATATATTATATCGCTTGCTTTACGTCCGCCGTTATACGGGCTATTCACCAAAGAATCTGAAAATGTCATGGAAGCTGTCTGGCCGCCATCTAGATTATAGGCGGTTTTACAGCCGAGCTCTTTAAATAGCGCTGATAATTCTTTAAGCGACATACCCGAAGAGTAACCAGGCTGCCTTCCATCTACTAATACGAAACAATAATGCCCTGGTTCAAAGTAACCTATTGCGCTTCGCGGGTTTTTAGGGTTTACTGAGCTGTTGAATTCTTCCATTGCCTCTTCGTTTTCAAGAAGCATCGGGCCAAAGGACCATACCTGCCAGGCGCCCTCGCTTTTGAGTTTCTCAAGGTCAAAACTGCTTGCTTCGTAAGTTTCCATAGTCCCGTCATAATTAATTTTACATACATCTTCGAAAAGCGATTCGCGGTATAAAACGCCATTTCTGACTACGACGCCGTTTGTTAAAAAGCCATAGGAATCTCCTGTTATAGCGGATATCGCATCGTTTTTTTCTGCCATATCAAGTACCCACTCGCTTTGGCCTCTCTCATACTCTCCGCCGGCAAAGGCCGCCTTTAGGTATTTTATATTTTTTACGTATATGTCTTCAACATAATAAGTTATATCGTCTTCTTGATATTTAGTTACTGTGACGTTTACGTTCTTGCCTTTATAGCTATTGTCGGTTATTTCCGGATCCCCGGCAGTAAATTTATCCGCCCACTTTTGGCTGAAATCCCCTTCTTCTAAAGTATTGTCTTCGTCATTGCCAGTATCTGTATTAGAGTTATCACTGTTATCGGCAGTTTGTGAGACGGCAGGGCTTGGTTTAGGCAAGTCTTGTCCGGAGGAGGAAGCATTGAGCGGCCGCACATGATGAAAATAGGCAAAGGTACAAAGAGCTATGCCAAATACGATAACATCTGTAATTATCATTTTTGGTATGCTCATGTGTTTTTTCTTATTTTTAGCGTTTGGCTTATATTTTAATGACTTTTGTTTAGTATTTTCGTTATCATCGCTGAATATGTTGTAGCTGCTATTTGGGGTTCTTCTCTTGCCGTTCATTAAACGCCCTCCGGTTAGATTTTAAATTAGTTTATATCAATTAATATTATAATAAATAGAAGCTTTAGGCAAATAATATTTTTCTAATTCTTTGATGCCATAAATGAAATAAGCATTGTAAATACGACAATGATAGAGTCTAAAAGTATTGCTGCGAAGAGGGGAATATAGCCAAATACGCCAAGTAGTGTAACCAAAGCTTTAAAGAAAAGAGACATGAAAATATTTTGCCATACTATGTTTATAGTTTTATTAGCTATATTTACTGCAGTTTTTATTTTTTTAAGGTCACTATCAAGGATAACAGCATCGGCAGAATTAAGGGCGGTGCCTTTTAATTCTCCTATATATATTCCTACATCTGCGCGTTTTAAAGCTTTTAAATCGTCTTCATTTCCGCTGGCATAGGCTATTTTCCCAAACGTATCACGCTGTTTTAATATGCTCTCTAAAACGCCTGCTTTTTGTTCGGGAAAAATCCCGGAATAGATTTCTCTTACTCTTGTTTGTTCTGCAAGCTCATTAGCTGAAAAGATATTTTCTTCGGTTAGTATTGCGGTTTTTATACCCATATCATTTAACTCATAGATAGCATCGGCGGAAGGCCTTTTTATTTCGTCTTTTATATTTAAGATGCCAGCCAAAATACCATTTACTGCAACGTATATAAGTATTCCGCCGGCTTTAATATCAGGAACTTCGATACTTAATTTTTGCATAAGGCGCATATCCCCAACGGCAACATCTTTACCGTCCACATCGGCAATAAGCCCGAGAGAGGGCAACTTCTTTATATTTAAAGCTTTAGCTATTCTCCCAGAATAAGCGGATGATATGGTATCCGCTATGCGGCCTTTTTCCAGGCTTTCAATAGCTGATACAAAATATAACACTTCTTCTCTTGAGTACCCGTTTTTAAGTATTACATCTTTTAAAACAAGCCTTTTAGTCGTTATTGTACTTGAATAATCGAAGGCGGCTGCTCCGATATTATTAAAAGTGTCTAAGTATTTGGTTCCTTTAAGGATAATGCCGTTTTCAAAAGCAGCTATCATACCGGAATAATAGCTGCTTTTAACAGAATACAAAAGTGCAGCCGGAAAAGAAACAGCTAACAGTATAACTGCCCTATCTATAAACAAAGGGAAATCTTTAGGCCTTCCAATTATATAGGGTAAAAGTGCTATTAATACCGCACCCGCTATTACTGTAAGCATATATATCTTTGAAAAACGGGTTACCCGGATTTCGTTTTTAGACTTATTAAAAGATGTGTTGTCGATAAAATCCTTTAGATTTGTTTCAGTCAAATTGGAATAAATTTTAGTTTGTTTTTTAAATCTTTTAGTAATTAGGGCTCTTAATAACAGCCCAAGATTAAAAAGCAGCATGCCAGAGGCTGCTTCAAAATAGCTACCGACAATAAAAGCACATAATGTGGCAGCAGATATAATTAGGCTTTCATTAAAAAATTGCCCTTTAATTAAACCTTTTATTGAACTAAAAAGAATATCAAAACCACAGATAAGGTAAGCTAATAAAAGTAAAATTAGTTTTAAATCAGTTGGTATATTTAAAATTAAACAGATTAAAAGAATTAAAAATGATATTAATAGCCGGATTATAATAAATACCAAGCTGCTTTTATTATAGTCATACCCATAAAAACAGTTGTTGATTAAATTTAGGTAGTTATGTGAGTTTAACTCTCCCATAAAAACCCCCTTGCCTGAGAAGTTTTTAAAACCTTAAATTATTATATAACTTTGAAATTATGAAAGCAACGTTTAAGGATTTATTAGCTTTATAGCAGAGCAAAATACCGCTTAACATAAGTGGTATATAATTGACTTTTATCAGTAATTAGTATATATTCTTAATTATTGAAAAAAAGAAAAAATGGAGAATTTTAAAGTGGATTTGCTAGCTGTAGAGAAAAAATGGCAGAAAAAATGGGATGAAACACAGATATATAAATTTGACAGAAATAATATGGAAAACAAACAGTATATCCTTGAAATGTTTTCATATCCGTCCGGAGCTAATTTACATATCGGGCATTGGTATAATTATGGTTTAACAGACACCTATGCACGGTTTGTACGTATGAGCGGAAAAAATGTCTTTCACCCGATGGGGTTTGACGCATTTGGGCTTCCGGCGGAAAATTATGCTATAAAAACCGGAATACACCCTTATGATTCCACTATAAAAAATATAGAGACGATGGAGCGCCAGTTAAAAGAGATGGGCGCTACGTTTAATTGGGACTATGAAATAAAAACCTGCATGCCGGATTATTACAGGTGGACGCAGTGGTTCTTTTTAAAGCTCTATGAAAAGGGCCTTGCTTACAGAAAGAAATCTCCGGTAAACTGGTGTCCTAAATGCAATACGGTACTTGCAAACGAGCAGGTACAAGACGGCGGATGCGAACGCTGCGGAACAACGGTAATAAGAAAAAACTTAACGCAGTGGTTCTTTAAGATAACGGATTACGCAGATAGGCTGCTTGAAGGCCTTAATAAGATAGACTGGCCTGAAAAAACAAAGTTAATGCAGAGGAACTGGATAGGCAAGTCCGTTGGCGCACAGGTTAAGTTTAAAATTGTAGGCGGCGGTGATTTTACAGTGTTTACTACCCGTGTAGATACATTGTTCGGATGTACTTACGTTGTATTAGCTCCTGAAAATGAACTTGTCGATAAAATAACGACGGACGAATGCCGCGATGCAGTTAATAAGTATATAGATGATGCTGCTAAAGCGACAGAAATAGACAGATTGTCTACTACGAGGGAAAAAACGGGCGTATTTACGGGGTCTTATGCTATTAACCCTATAAATGGACGCAAGGTTCCTATTTGGATTGCAGACTATGTTTTAAACACATACGGTACCGGATGTGTTATGGCAGTTCCTGCTCATGATGAAAGGGACTTTGAATTTGCAACAAAATACGGCCTTCCGATAGAGAGGGTTATAAAAGCTAAAGAACCAGATGAAGACGATACTCTTCCTTATGTAGGATATGGGGTTTTGGTAAACAGCGGAGAGCTTGACGGGCAAACCGTTGAAAAGGCCAAGGAAGAGATGATAAAGCTGCTTCAGAAAACCGGCTCCGGCGAAGCAAAGATAAACTATCGTTTAAGGGATTGGCTGATTTCCCGCCAGCGTTACTGGGGAGCTCCGATACCAATAGTCTATTGTGAAAAGTGCGGGGAAGTCCCAATACCGGAAGACCAGCTGCCGGTAACGCTTCCATACGACGTTGATTTTTCGCCGCACGGTGATTCACCGCTTTTAAAACACGAAGGATTTATGAACACCACTTGCCCTATATGCGGAGGTAAGGCAAAAAGGGACCCGGATACTATGGATACATTCGTCTGTTCTTCGTGGTACTTTTTAAGATATCCTGATAATAAAAACGACAAGATGGCTTTTAATCCTGAAATAATAAACAAAATGCTTCCGGTAGACGTATATGTTGGCGGCGTAGAGCACGCATGTATGCACCTGCTTTATGCAAGATTTTTCACAAAGGCATTTTACGACATGGGATACTTGAATTTTGAGGAGCCGTTTTTACGATTGATACATCAGGGAGTAATACTGGGGCCAGACGGCGAAAAGATGAGCAAGTCAAGGGGAAATGTCATTTCTCCGGATAAATATATAAGCCAGTATGGGTCGGACGTGCTCCGAATGTATTTAGGGTTTGGGTTTTCTTATATAGAGGGCGGCCCCTGGAACGACGATGGAATAAAGGCTATAAACAGGTTTTTAGAAAGAGTTGAAAGATTCGTTGTCCGCTTTAAAGATTTAAGGCCGGCAGAGAAGCCTTACACAAAAGAGGATAAAGAACTCAATTACGTTTTAAATTACGCAATTAAGAAGGTTTCAGAAGATATAGAGACGTTTTCATTCAACACGGCAATAGCCCGCATAATGGAACTCGTAAACTCAATGTATAAATATGCAGAAGATGAGAGTAAGATAAACGCTGAACTGTTGTTACAAGCGACATCTAAACTGATTTTGATTTTAGCGCCTTTTGCACCGCATTTTGCAGAAGAGCTTTGGGAGAAAACAGGAAAACCTTATTCGGTGTTTAACCAGAGGTTCCCGAAATACAGTGAAGATGCACTTAAAAAAGACACTATAAATATGGCATTTCAGGTTAACGGTAAAGTTAGGCAGACATTTGATATAAATTCGGATGCTACACGTGAGGAAATAGATAAATACGTACGCGGAAATGAAGATTTCAAACAGTATTTAGGCGGAAAAGAAATACGAAAAGTAATTATCGTTCCGGGAAGATTAGTAAACGTAGTAGTAGCTTAAAAGATATGAAATAAAAACAGGCTAATTAGCCTGTTTTTTTATATAGTTTTTTAAAACTATCCATCTATTATATAGATCTTTAAAATTTCTTATATCCTTTCTTGGTATCGGGCTTGTTGAAGGAAGTTTTATATAGGGGATACTTACCTTATCTTTAAAATTTTTTTCAAATAGTTTGGCAGCGGTGGAGCCGTTTAAAACTATTAAGGAAATAGCGGGATAGCTTTTTAAAAGCCCCAAAATATCATTTAGTTCATATTCACGTATATTTAGGTCAAGGCTTCCGTTCCTTAAACAAGAATTTATAACGTCGAATAAAGCGATATGGTTCTTGTGTAAAAAATCTATTTTTTTATCATAGTCTAAAGTTAACTCTTCATCGAATAGGGAAAAGATCACTTTCCAAAACCTGTTTAGAGGGTTTGCATAGTATTCTCTTTTCTCTATAGATTTTACACTGGGCATACTCCCTAATATCAAAATTTTTGAAGTACTGTCTATAATAGGCGGATTGCAATTAATTTTTTCATAGTTTTTCATAAATTAAATTTATTTTCTTTTATAACAAATTTTTGTGTATTTTATTATAGCATATTTGAAGTTTAACGTGGAAAAATAATCTTGTAGTTTTTTAAAAGGAGGCTTTTTAATATGAGTGACAGAAAAAATCCTATTACGTGCTCGGTTGATACGTGTAAATATAATGTGAAAGGTTCTGTCTGCAATCTAGACACGATACAGGTTTCTTCCTGTGCGGATGCACCAAATGTTGATTCGGCAGAACAAAGCATGTGCGCAAGTTTTGAAAAGGGAAAATAATGCCATTACCTACGTTGCACTGTAGTGCTACTAATTGTATACATAACTATTATGAACGTTGTACAGCAACGCATATAAGGGTTTCCGGAGGCGATACAGTTAACGAATATAAGACTAATTGCGAAACATATAGAAAAGGAAAACGCACTAACCCTGAAGATACACATTCAGATACGTGGCTTGATCCGGCTAGGCTGGAACCTCATGTTGAGATGGCTGATTTAAATACGGACAGAGCTGCGCCGCAAATCTTATGTGATGCTCAAAACTGTAATTACAACAATAATTTTATATGCAGAGCAAGGACGGTTATGATACGTTTGCCTAGGAACAAACGCTGTAATTGTATGACGTTTATGACAGGAAATGATACACAAGAATAGAAAATTGATAAATAGGGCCAGCAAAGTGCACATGGTAAGCAAGCGGCCGGGCATTTAAAAAACTATTTATAAAAAGGAGCCACAGGCCAATTGGTCTGCGGCTCCTTTTAAAATATTTTTTAAGAATTTATATTTAGTATATTTTTAAACTCATCTATAGTTTTACTGAAAACATTCATACATATCTCTATTGGAGCACCGGAAGATAGATCTATTCCCGCTTTTTTAAGCTGGTTCAAAGGATAATCTGATCCACCGCTCTTTAAAAAATCTATATACTGGTTTCTTGCCTTTTCACCTCTTGTAAGAAGATTTTCTACTATTGATACGGCACTTGAAAAACCTGTTGCATATTTATACACATAAAATGCATTATAAAAATGCGGAATACGGGACCACTCTAGCTTTATCTGTTCGTCGTTTGTTACTTCGCTGCCATAGTATTTGGCATTTAATTCGCCATATGCGCTGCTTAGGGAATCTGCTGTAAGCGGGGTGCCCAGTTCGCTCATTTTATGAGATATCTTTTCAAATTCTGCAAACATAACTTGCCTGAATACCGTAGTCCTGAACTGATCTAAGTAATGGTTTAAAATGTATTTTTTAAAGTTTAAGTCTTTAACTGTCTTTAAAAGATGAAGCGTCAACAATATTTCGTTTACCGTAGACGCTACCTCGGCCACAAAAATTGTATAGCCGCTCTTTGGATACGCTTGTGTTTTATTGGAGTAAAAAGAGTGCATCGCGTGCCCCATTTCATGTGCTATTGTAAATACGCTGTCTAGGTCGTCTCTATGGTTTAGAAGAACGAACGGATGTACTCCGTAAACACCCCACGAATATGCGCCGGAAGTTTTGCCTTTTGTTTCAACTACATCTATCCAGCCCTCTTTAAACGCACCGTTTAATGTAGACAAGTATTCATCTCCTAAAATAGATAACCCTTCAACAACCATTTTACAGGACTGCTCATAGCTGAATTTTGTTTCAGGGGTTTTAACAAGCGGGGCATATACGTCGTACATATGAAGGGCTGGAACGCTTAAAATTTCCTTTCTTAAAGAGATATACTTATACATTGCCGGCAAGTTTTTATGTATTATCGAAATCAACCGGTCGTATAGTGATACGGGAACGTTATCTGAAAACAAAGAGCGTTCTATTGCAGAATTAAAGTTTTTTGCCTGCGCATAAAACACATCTTTTTTAACGCTTGTCGCGTATGTGGTTGCGAGTGTATTTTTAAATTTTTCAAATGTCTTATAATACGTTTCAAAGGTATTTTTGCGTATAAACCTATTAGAAGAATGCATTAAGGTTATAAAACGCCCGTGAGTTAATTCAATTTCTTCGCCCTTGTCATCTGTGATGCTGCCAAAGCTTAAATCGGCGTTATTGAGCATTGTAAAAATATCTCTTGCTCCGGAAGAAAAATCTGCGCTTTTTGAAAGCAGGAGTTCTTCTTTATCTGAAAGTACATGCTTTTTTCGCCTTATCAAATCCAGGATATAAAAATCGTGTTTTTCTTTGAGTTCGCTATTCTCTTCCAAATAAGATAAAAGAAGCTTTTCATCGGCAGACAAAAGAGTTGGATTGATAAAAGAAGCAGCTCCGGATAGTTTGACATATGTAGAGTATGCCTGATCTGTAAGAGCCTGGAATTTAGGATCTGTATTATCTTCGTCCCTTTTCATTTTGGAATAGGTATATAATCGCTCGGCTAAAAGCGATAGTTCATCTATTTTGCTTAATGCTGCTAGCAGGTCATTTGCGCTATTTAGCATCGTATCTTTGAGTTTGCCAACAGAAGGTATAGAATTTTTTAAAAGCTCTAAATCGCTTTTAAATTTATCGACAGAAGGATAGATGTCTTCAAGTGACCATTTATATTTTTTATCTACATCTTTTCGCATAACTTGTTCTTGCATAAGAAATTTCTAACTCCGTTTCTAAAAAGTATATTGATTAGTATTTATTAAAATCAAAGAAAATATAAGCAAATTAGTTTTTAAGGCTATGTATCGGCGGCGGTATATGGCCGCCTCTTTTTATAAATTCAGCAGGCGAGCTTAAATTATACGGCATAACGGGCGCACGGCCGAGAAGCCCACCAAACTCTACAAAATCGCCAACTTTTTTGCCTATAGCAGGGATTACCCTTACTGCAGTAGTCTTATTATTTATCATTCCTATAGCAGCTTCATCTGCTATTATTGCAGAGATAACTTCTGCTGGTATATCGCCGGGCAATGCTATCATATCAAGGCCGACGGAGCAAACGCATGTCATGGCCTCGAGTTTTTCTAATGTTATAGTGCCTTTTTCTGCCGCTTCTATCATTCCTGCATCTTCACTTACGGGTATAAAAGCACCCGATAAACCGCCTACGTGAGAAGAAGCCATTACACCGCCTTTTTTAACGGCATCGTTTAATATGGCAAGAGCTGCCGTTGTTCCATGCGAACCGCAGGATGAAAGCCCCATCTCCTCAAGTATGTAAGCAACACTGTCTCCTCTTGCCGGGGTTGGTGCCAGGGATAAATCTACTATGCCAAAACGCGTGTTTAGCCTGCTTGCAGCAGTCTGTGCTACTAGCTGGCCTATGCGCGTTATTTTAAATGCTGTTTTTTTAATGGTATCTGCAACGACGTCAAAACTTTCGCCTTTTACTTTTTCAAGAGCTGCTTTAACAACACCGGGGCCGGATACGCCGACATTTATGACGCTTTCACCTTCGCCTACGCCATGAAAAGCGCCCGCCATAAACGGGTTGTCGTTGACTGCATTGCAAAATACGACCAGTTTGGCACAACCGGTTAAGTCCTTCTTTGCAGTTTCAAGTATTATGTTTCCCATAATCTTAACTGCATCCATATTGATACCGGAGCGCGTTGTCCCGATGTTAATTGATGAACAAACTAAATCCGTTGAAGAAAGCGCTTCTGGAATAGAGGATATAAGTTTTTCATCGCCTTTTGTCAAGCCGTTCTCTACTAAGGCGCTAAACCCGCCGATGAAATATACACCGGTTTCTTTGGCTGCTTCGTTTAATGCCTGCGCGAACATAGTGTAATTGCTTGCATCAGTTGCGCTTGCAATTAAGGAAATTGGGGTTACTGCCAGCCTTTTATGTATGATTGGTATGCCGAATTCGCTTTCTATGTCTTCTCCTGTTTTTACAAGGTCTTTTGCCAGGGTGCAAATTTTATTTTTTATATTATCGCACGTTGTTTTCGCATCCGAAGTGATACAATCTATAAGCGAAATACCCATAGTAATAGTCCGAACGTCTAAATGCTCGGATTCTATCATGTTTATGGTTTCAATGATTTCATGTTTATTAATCAAAGAATTCACCCCTCAACTATATTCTATGCATTGCGTTAAAGATCTCTTCACGCTGAATCCTGATTTGAACACCGATTTTTTCGCCTAGAGTTTTAAGTTGTTCTTTAAGCGATTCAAAAGATATATTAAGTTCAGTTAAGTCGACTAACATAATCATTGCAAAATATTCTTCTAGAATAGTTTGGCTTATATCTAGTATATTTACGTTAGATTTAAAAAGCGTATCTGAAACATTAGCTATAATTCCGGCTTTATCAGTACCTAAAACAGTAACGATGGCTCTCATAAAATTCTCTCCTTTTATTGAACTAAATTGTTATTTAAACATTTACTACGCATTTTAAATAATGATTTTTCTTTATAATCTAGTATATATGATATAACTGAGGCGGCATCTGGCGCAAAGTAGAATGTATCTTTAAAAGAAATATCGGCAAACTTTTCTTCAAATATATACGTAAATGCCTCTTTTAATTTGTTATAGTAGCCGCCGGAGTTTAAAATAACTATTGGTTTTCCATGTCTGCACAAAAGTTTTAAAGTTATGACTTCCAAAAGTTCTTCAAATGTGCCGAAACCTCCCGGAAGTGCTATAAACGCATCAGACATATCCTCCATTATCTGTTTTCTTTCATCAATTGTTTTTGTGACGATTGTTTTATCTATATCATTATAACAAACGCCGGGTGCAATTAAAAATTCTGGTATTACGCCAATCAATTTGCCGCCTGCGCTTTTAATTCCTTTTGCACACTGCCCCATAAGGCCAGTACCTCCTGCACCAAATACCATAACCATGCCGTTTTCAGCAAGCTTTGCGCCGAGTTCAAAAGCGTTTTTGTTATAAACTTCATTTTCAGTGTCAAGAGCACTGGCAAAAATACAAACTTTTTTCATAATTTTTTAATTAAGCAAGAATATATGCTTTTCATATTTTTTTAGTAAAAGCAGTAGAGGCAAACCGATTATATAGCAGGAAATAGTTTGCCCCAATGCGATATAACCCATAGTTTCTAAAACGGGGACATTTATAAGATAGTGAAGCATTACTGATATCGTTATGGCATTTACTACTACTGCCGGCAGAGGTGCCAAATATTTGTTCTTTATCTTATATGTAAGCCAAGCCGCAAGTAAAGTCGATAAAGAACCGACTATTACATCAACTAAACCGTTACCCCCGAATACATTTGCTATAGCGCACCCGATGAACAAGCCGGGTACTGCGCTTGGAGTAAAGAACGGAAGCACACAGAGTGCTTCTGATATACGAACTTGTATAGCACCATAGCTTATGGGTGCTAATAAAACTGTTATTGCAAAATAAAGTGCTGCGATTATACCAGCCTCACAGATGTACCTGATTTTTGAAGTCCTCATTTAAAATCTCCTGATAAAAATATATATAAAAGTATAGCATAATTTTTAAATCAAGTACATTTAAAAGGTATTGAAGTTGAAAAAATTTAGTTGTATAATTAACAAAGTAATTTGGGGCATTGGCTCAGCTGGTAGAGCGTCGCGTTCGCAATGCGAAGGCCAGCGGTTCGAATCCGCTATGCTCCACCAAATCAAATACTTAAATAATAAAGATGCATCATTAATGATGCATCTTTTGTCGATTGTATTTTTTTAATTAATATTGTAAAATAAGACATAGTTGCATATACCATAATCATTACAAAGCATAATTGATCTCATGAAAAACAAGCCTTATTCTAAAATTAACCGAACTTGAGATCATTCGTCATATTAAATCGGATAAGCTCATATGAAAAACATGTCTTTCTTTCATTTTAGAAGGAATATGAAATTGAGCTTGTTTAGAACGTAAATATAGCATTATATCTTATTACATCATATCACCATTTTATATAGATACTGATTTTAGCATTAATATTGAAATTATATATGAGTGATTTGCCATGAGTGATTTGCCTTAAGTTCATTGTTATTCTATAGTAATGGGTTTTTAAGATTATTATCTCGATTATCGTTTTGACTAAATCAACCACGTAAACGAAATTTTATGGAAAATTTGAGTGACAAAAGATTTACGGATTTTCAGATAGGGGGTATATTATGAACATTTTGGAATATGCAATTAATATGGAAATTGATGCGGAAAAATATTATACGAAACAAGCAGAAATAAATAGGAATAATAGTTTATATGTAGTTTGTTCTATGCTGGCAAAGGATGAGAATAATCACGCCCGGATACTAAAAAACAGGCTTGGTAACCTTCCATATGAATTAACTGATTCAGACATGCAATTAAACATTAAAAATGTATTTAAGGATATCGATAACTTCAAAAGTGAAATAAAAAAAATACCCAGTCAGTTGGATTTTTACAGAATGGTCTTGGAAAAAGAAAAAGAAAGCATTGATCTATATACAGACTTTTTATCTAAAGCAATTGATGAACCTGAAAAAACATTGTTTTCATATCTAATCAAACAAGAAACGAAGCATTATGAAATTATTTATGAGTTAGTCTTAATGTTACGTCACACTGAAGATTGGGTTGAAAGCGCGGAATTTGGTATTAGAGGGGAATATTAATATAATTCTAAGGGCGTTAAGATAGATAAAATAAAACGAGATAATAGGAGTATTCATATAGTACTAGAACGATTTTATGACTTATAGCATATGATAAATGATTAAATTTGCCCAACTTGTACGTTTTCAAAGATCTTTTCCCGAGATTGTTAATTTTTTAATAAATACCACAGTAAACTATATCCTTAAGTACTGGAGTATGCTATGCTGAAATGAAAAGCTAGTAATACTTTTTAGATAAATTTTGATTACTAAATAAACAAGACAAGGAAGAAAGATTTGTGACTATAAAGATGAAAGACCTTATTATAGGTAATTTAAAAGCAAAGCTACCAATCATACAAGGAGGCATGGGTGTAGGGATATCGCTGTCCGGCCTTGCAGCAGCTGTTGCAAACCAGGGGGAATTGGTGTCATCGCAACCGCTGGTATTGGAATGCATGAGAAAGATTTTAGAAAGAATTTTGAGCAGTCCAATATCAGGGCGCTCATTGAGCAGATAAGAACCGCGAGAAGCATTTCAAAAAAAGGTATCATTGGTGTAAACATCATGGTTGCGCTTTCAAACTTTTCAGACATGGTAAAAACGGCGATCGATGAAAAGATAGATGTTATATTTTCCGGCGCAGGGCTTCCGATAAACCTGCCTGGCTTTTTGAAAGGAAGCAAAAAGACGAAGCTTGTTCCAATAGTGTCTTCAGGCAAGGCAGCAAGGATCATAACGCGTAAATGGATAAGTGACTATAATTACGTTCCCGACGCATTTGTTGTTGAAGGACCGAAGGCGGGTGGGCATTTAGGGTTTAAGCCTGAACAGATCGATGATTCTGATTATGCTTTGGAGAATCTTGTCTCCGATGTTATAAAAGAGGCACAGGCTACCGGAGAGCAGAGCGGCAAGAAGATACCGGTTATAGCCGCAGGGGGAATCTATACTGGAAAAGATATATATAACATAATAAAGCAAGGCGCTGATGGCGTACAAATGGGGACACGCTTTGTAACCACACTGGAATGTGATGCTTCCGAGGCTTTTAAAAAGAGCTATATTGATGCAAAGTTTGAAGATATAGGCATCATTAAAAGCCCAGTGGGGCTTCCTGGACGTGCCATTATAAACGAATTTTTGCGGAGCTCTATGGCGGGCAGTAAAAAGCCGTATAGCTGTCCCTACCATTGTATCAAGACGTGCCAACATAAAGACAGCCCTTACTGTATCGCGCTGGCGCTTATGAACGCAAAAAAAGGCAACTTAAAAAACGGCTTTGCGTTTGCGGGACAAAACGCCTATCGGGCAGATTCAATAGTATCTGTCAAAGAGATGGTCGATACGCTGAAAAATGAGTTTAACGAAGCAAAAACTGATGACGAATAAAAGAGTTTAAATTATATTAATAAAAAGCTCTGGGAATACTATGTTTCCAGAGCTTTTTATATCATGGATACGCCTAGTATTATAAAGTACGCTTAATAAGCTAATTAAATTTGAATATAAATAGGACACCGTATTAAATACGGCGTCCTATTAAATAGATTATAGTTTTTTTTATTAGTGTTTGTTAGATTGGAATATAGGGCTTTACAATTTTTTATTCGTCTTGCAAAGCGTCGTATCCTTCTTCACCAGTTCTAACTTTAATGACGTTTTCAACATCGTATACGAAGATCTTGCCATCACCGATATTACCTGTGTAAAGAGCCTGTTTTGCTGCATCTATAACGGTTCTGACAGGTATTTTGCTGACTATGATTTCTACGCATACCTTAGGCAAGAGGTTGACTTCAACTTCAACGCCTCTATAGAATTCTTTGCCACCTTTCTGCATACCATAGCCCATTACATTTGTGGCCGTCATACCTGTTATTCCGATTTTGTTCATAGCTTCTTTTAGGGCTTCAAACTTATTCGGATTGATGATTATTTCTAACTTAGTCATCTTTGTGTCAGATATTGTTGAAGTAGATTCTTTATGGACAACTGGGATAGCCTCTGTAATAGGAGCAGAACCTTCACTAGCAATAGCACCAGAGAAAGTTGTTCCAGAAACAACAGCAGGCATGAAGTCTGCATAGCTGCTTACTAAGCCATGTTCAGAAATATCAAGACCAGCAAGTTCTTCTTCTTTGGAAACACGTAAACCAACAGTTTTCTTTATAATTCCAAAGACGATCAGCATTGCTACCGTTACCCAAGCGGCTACGGAAACTACACCTAAAGCCTGTACGCCGAGCATGTCAAATCCACCGCCGTAGAATAAACCACCGTCTACTGCAAACAGACCTACCATAAGAGTTCCACCTGCACCGGCTAAACCGTGAACACCAAATGCGCCAACCGGGTCGTCGATTTTAAGAACCTTATCAACAAACTCGATACCAAAGACTACGATGAATCCTGCAATTAAACCAATAAATACTGCACCTACTGGGCTAACAGCATCGCATCCAGCAGTAATGGCAACTAAGCCTGCTAAAGCACCGTTGAGTGTGAGTGATACATCTGGCTTTTTGTACCTTATCCAAGTGATGATCATTACCATTGTTGCACTAGCGGCTGCTGCCAAGTTAGTGGTTACAAAGATATTACCTACTGAATAAAGGATATCGTCGCCAGTCATGGATAATGAAGAACCAGGGTTAAATCCAAACCAGCCGAACCAAAGTATGAATACACCAAGTGCGCCTAGAGTTAAGCTGTGGCCAGGTATAGCCTTGGGCTTTCCATTCTTGCCATACTTTCCAATACGAGGACCAAGGAGAGCTGCGCCAACTAATGCTGCTACACCACCAACCATGTGAACTGCTGTGGAACCAGCAAAGTCGTGGAACCCGAGTTGTGATAGCCAGCCACCACCCCAGATCCAGTGACCTGATATCGGGTATACAATTAAACTAATTACAAAGCTGTATATAACGTATGAAGAGAATTTCGTACGTTCTGCCATTGCTCCAGAGACGATTGTGGCTGCTGTTGCACAGAAAACCGTCTGGAAAATCAGGAATACAGGTGTTGGAATACTACTGGAATAGTCACCCATTACAAAGAAGTCGAACGAGCCGAAAAGCCCTAGTTTGTCAGCCCCGAACATGATGCCGAAGCCTAGGATCCAGAAGGCCAGTGAGCCAATCGAAAAGTCCATAAGATTTTTCATAATAATGTTACCGGCATTTTTTGCCCGTGTGAACCCCGTTTCTACCATAGCAAAGCCTGCCTGCATGAAAAATACAAGTGCTGCTGCTATAAGTACCCAAATTGTGTCAGAAGATGAAAACATATAAATACCTCCTTTATATTATAAAATATTAATAAAATAGCGTGCATCCAGATGACCGGAAACACGCCATTGTGTAAACGATAGATACAAAAAAAGCACCTTTTATAATATAACATCATAAAAAGCGCCCTTGCTAATTTACTGATATTATACATAAATAAAATTAATTAGTCAATACTATATTTAAAAAAAATTCAAAAAAAGTTTTCGGCCTATTAAAATAATACTCAGAGCTGATAATTTCATATAAATTAAAATTGTAAGATAGAAGAAAAAAATTTACTTTATCATTTTCATAAAAATAAAAAAGCGTCCATAAAACGGATTCGCTTTTTTATTTTAAGCAAAGCTTAAAAATTTTTTAGCTAGCTACTGAACATTATACATACCATGTGTGTGCATGTAATTAAAGATCATTTCTCCATGCCGCTGTTCATCTTGCTGTATATGCTGCAACGCCTGCCTAACGCTTGGATTTACCGCTTCAAATATAGCGACGTCATATGTTCCCGATACATATTTTTCTGTAGATAATAAATCACTACATAACATTTTATCGTCTGCATTACCTGCCAAACCCTGGGCGTTTACTTGCGGTACATTTTCCTGCTGCTGTGTCTGGCCCATATTAGGTTCCTGCCCTTGAAGCATTTGATTAACCGTATTAAGATGCTGCTGCTCCTCTGTGGAAAGTGTATTGAATAACTGTTTTAATTGAGAATCTTGTGCTTGCTGCGAGTATTTCTGATATTTTATAACACAAATTTCTTCCTGGCTTTTTTGATCCTGTAATAACATTTTTTCTTTTTGGCTTAATTGTATCATTATTATTCACCTCCAAATAATAGCTTTAGCAAAAAGCGGTTTATTATTCCAAGTTTTAAATTAAATCCCTAAGAGTTTATTTAAATTTATTCTTTTGTATAAAGTTTGCAAGTAACAAGGTTATTTAAGATATGTCACAATATAAAAAAAGCTATGAAACAATGCATAATTATACAGTATTTCATAGCTTTTATTTTTGGTTAACCTAATTTTTTATAACCATTGCAGAATCAAAGACTTTAGTTGATATGCAATGGCTATTTAACCTGCACGACGATAACTTCATGTTTTATGAAGCAGCTTTATTATCTTTTAAATGATGCTAGCACTTTTTTAGGATCGTTAAATAAAAGTATCAAGAGCCAGGCTATGAGGCCAGATAATACTATTACAACGCCTAAAAGGGCATCGTCTACGCTTAAATCAAAGAATGGTTCGCCTTCTATTACACAGAAAATAGAATCAACTAGCCACATCAGAGATGCGCCCCAGTACATTAGGGAGAGTACGCCTAGTTTTAATTCCTTATCATGTGCTTTAAAGTACCAAATAATAGTGGTGATGACCGCTGCAAACGCAGTTATTATTAAACACATAACTTTAACCCTCCGTTGCTTTTGCAACAACCGGTTTTTTAGCTTTTCGTTCAAGCCGGTTCGATACCAGTATCATTACTAGCCAAACTAAAGTTAAAAGAACAGCCATGGAAACCCCTACTGTAGCTATTTCTGTAAGCATTGGCCCGATATCCGCCGGGTTATTCATAGCTGTTAAGAAAGGTGGCCATGGTACGACCTCACCGTGCCATATATGTTCTATGGCCAGAAGAAAGCTGCCGCCCCATAAAAGTTTGGTTAGCCATCCAAGTTTCCTGCTAAAGGGAATGCTGCTTTTTTTACTATCATAGTCAGTATCAGTAATATTAGCGCTAACCCCTGAAGCTAAATTTGCAGACATAGCTGCTTTTTCTTTTTTCTCCATGTTCTTTTTTATTACAGAGACAACAATAGCCTCTGCAACAGGTGCTAAAAAACATGCCATAATTCAGACCCTCCTATAAGTTAATTTGCACAGACAGTGCTTTATTTTGAACCCGTTAACCGGGTTTTAAACAAATTTATATTATGAAGCCAAATATTTTTGCAAATAAAAACCATATTCAAATTCAATGAATATGGTAATCTTCCTGATTACAATGATAAAAATCAGTGATCTGTAATTTATTTAAGGCATGCTAACTTCAGCCAGTTTTCGCTGATTCATTCAGCGGCTATATATAAAGTATATATCCGGGTATCATGTTTGTCAATATATGCTAGTTAACATTGATTGCTATTAAAAACCTTTAAAATTACATAACCAGGCTTGCCCACAGATGCTTTATAAAATATGTCGATACTTAAAGGGCAAGCCTGGTTAGTAGGAAATTATTATGAGGTTAAGATAAGTAGTTTCAAAAATTTGAAACATTCATATGAAAAAAATTTTTAGTAGATAGCTGTTTAAAATATTTAATCAGGCTTGTTCAAGATAGTCCGACATAGATGCTAATGTATGTGAACAAGCCCGATTAATAACAAATTATCCTGGAGGTTTATATTTTATATGGACTTTCTAATATCAATAATAAACCGTTCCTGATGTTAAGGTAGTAACCTCGTAGTCATCGCCTTCATATGCGTAGAAATAAGTTTTTAACCTGTAGTTGTATCCGCTAACTACGTAATATGTTTTAGACCAATAACCATAAGTGCCTGGATAAGTTGCTGACCAGTTTTTTACAGTTTTCCATGCACCGTTGTCATACTTCTGAAGATAATTGTTCATTTTTACCTGGTCTATACCATTGTATGCGGTCATATTAGATACCATTGCTGCCTGACCTGACCCATTTATATCCATCCAATTAAAAGTAGTGAACGTATATACCCACATAGGTTGGATCAAACCGCCGCCGCCAATTAAAGTATCGCCTGAAACGTTGCTTGCGGCTTTAGCTGTGTCATTTGAAGCAGTTGTGTCTGCATATGCTGAGGAGCAAAAACACATCAAGACCAGTATTGTTAATAATAAGGATAAGGATTTTTTAAACATTTTTTCACCTCTTTTGTTTATCTATTAATATAAACACATAAAAATACTATTTTGTTACAAGATTTTACAAAAATTTTAAAAAAATATTTTTTATTTATTATTAATATAATAGTGATATGGTTATTGCCTGTATTCCATGCTCTCAGCCATTTTTATTAATTCCTCTTTTGAAATGGTTGCTTTTAATGAAAATGCTTTTTGATTATATTGAAATATTAACATGTTTATATCGCTTTTTGAGAAAAACTGTGCCTCTGATCCATTTACAGTAATTTGTTCCACTTCAGCACCCTCATTATCAACGCCGGCAGAACTATACTCTAGTAGAGACTGTAGTTCTATTGAATTATTACTATCATTTGCAAATAAAACATTATAATAGGATTCATGAATGCTATTAACACTTTGAACGGAGTAGGAGGGTGATATATAACTAGGCAGATATAATCCGTGAATTTCATCGGCAAAATCATCGTAGTTTGCATTTTGTCCTATGTGTATAGTAGTAGAGTCATCATTTTGCACACTGAAAATATTCAAAATAGATACACGGACTGCATCCACGCTAAAAACGACAGTTGTAAATATAATTAAAACAGCAGCTGCAGAGGCCGCCACTTTAAACATAGTCTTTCTTAACCTCTTATTTTTCTGTTTGCGTTTTAAATGCGCAAAGTATTTAGACATACGGTCAGTAAACTCCGGGCTAAAAGTAACCTCTTTGTCCAGTTCCTCATTAGAAGGCAGTTTGGCTGACATGTCTTCAGCGTTTTGCGCTGCTGCATATTTTAATATCTCATCAAGTATTTTTTCATTTAGCTCTTTTTTGTCCATGGGGTTTTTCCTCGCTTAATTTTGCCATTAACAATTTCTTGGCCCTATGTAGCCTTACCCTGATAACCTGTTCTGTAACATCAAACAACTTCGCAATCTCAGCAATTGAAAAATCCATATAGTATCTCATTTGAATAACGTCAGAATATTTTGCGTCTAAAGAACCCAAAGCTTTTGTAACGTTCATCAAATTTTCGTGACTAATCAATAACTCCAATGGCAAGGACTGGCTATCGGGCATATCATCTAAT
Organism: Eubacteriales bacterium; assembly: GCA_041390245.1. Lineage (NCBI taxonomy): Bacteria > Bacillati > Bacillota > Clostridia > Eubacteriales > Eubacteriales bacterium. The sequence goes on along the minus strand of JAWKQI010000001.1, from coordinate 492,995 downwards.
GTATCCTCGCCGTAACACACGTTCTCTCTTTTCTTTACGTTATACATCCGGATAGATGCATTCCTAGTAATAATAATCACGAAAGCCTTAGTTTTGTTACAAGAAATAGAGTCAATCTTAAAATTACTTTTTTCCAATTTTAGGAATGCAGTCTGAACTGCATCTTCTGCCAAAAAGTGATCTTTCAAAATACTGTAAGCGACATGGTACATAAGTTTACTGTACCGTGTATACAGTTGCTCGAGTATATCACATTTATTTTCAGCAGTCTTTTCGGATTGAATCTTCATAATTGCCTCTTAAAATATAAGCATGGATTAACACACTACTATATATTAAATATACTATTATATTTTAACATGGTCAAATATTTTAATATTAATAAATTAAAGCGATATCTAGTTAATAATCGCTTGGAGTTTTATAAAAAGGTTAAAGTATAAAAAAACGTTGAAAATTATCCCAAATTAATAAAATTATAGTTTATAACATTGAATTTTAAAATAAATAGTGCTAAAATATCTATTTGGGTCTAGAACTAACCATATAGAGGTGATTTAGTATGAAGTTATTCGTATTTGTTTTGAACAAAACAGAAAAACTCGAGGAGTTACTGGCAGAATTCATGCGGGTTGGTATCAGCGGTTCTACCGTAATTTCCAGTATGGGAATGGCTAGAGTATTAAACAACTATAGTGATGAGGACCTTCCTTTTTTAGGGTCAATAAGGATGATTTTGTATCCAGAGAGGGAAAAGAACAATACTATTTTTACCGTACTTAAAGACGACCAAGTTCAAGATGCACTGCACGCTATTGAAAAAGTCGTTGGTGATATCCAAAAAAGCGATACGGGGATTATGTTTACCGTTCCAATAGATTTTGCAAAGGGGTTTTAATGGAAATTGGCGACAAATATTATATTCATCGTGGCAATTTCAGTTTTAGGAGGTTTGCTATTCGGGCGGCTTGCTAAGTTTATGAGATTGCCCAATGTAACAGGTTATTTGATTGCGGGCCTTGTTTTAGGCCCTTGTGTTCTAAATATTATATCCGAAAGTATGGTCAATGATTTTACCGTTGTTTCGGATATGGCACTAGGTTTTATAGCTTTTACAATTGGCATTGGATTTAAGCTAAACTATTTTAAAGAAGTGGGAATGGCGCCTATAATAATTGCCATTACCGAATCTTTTGGTGCCATTATTTTTATTATAGTAACATTGCTTTTACTGGGGTTCGATCCTGCATTGTCGATATTATTAGGCGCAATAGCAGCAGCAACCGCTCCGGCTCAGACAATAATGGTAATTAAACAATACCATGCAAAAGGGCCGGTTACATCTATGCTTTTAAGTGTGGTCGCATTGGATGATGCAGTTGCACTAATCGGATTTGGCTTTGCAGTAACCATTGTTAAAGTTATATCCTCTCATGCTGTTATTACAATACTTTCTGTTTTACAGCCTCTGTATGAAATAGGTGTGTCTTTAGTACTAGGCGTTGCATTGGCTCTTTTTATGAAGCTACTCTTAAGGTGGTTTAAAAAAGCGCGTAACCGGGCCTGCATAACTACGGGAGTTGTACTCTTGGCGATATGGCTGGCAGATTTAATCAACGCTTCTCCACTTCTTACATGTATGGCTCTTGGTGGTGTACTTACTAATATATTTGCAGACATAGAAAGTATTATAGAGGTAACGGATTCCTTTACGCCTCCGATTTACGTAATGTTCTTTTTAATGTCCGGTGCCGGGTTCGATGTAAAGGCGCTTGCAGGTATTGGATTACTCGGAGTCTTATATATCGTCCTGCGTGTAGCTGGTAAGATGGTGGGTGCCTGGTTCGGCGGAAAAATAACTAAGTCTGATCCTAATATATGCAAACATTTAGGCCCAACACTTATGCCTCAGGCCGGTGTGGCGATCGGGCTAATTTTAGTAGCAAGTGAACTTGTTCCGGAATATGCCAAAGTTATAAATGTGGTTATTTTATGTTCAACATTTGTATACTCGATTATAGGCCCCTCTGTTGCTAAATCTGCACTAGTTAAATCCGGAGAAATCGTTCTTCCTGATAAGGAGAAAAAACATCGTAAAGGTTTAAAAGATGTGTTATTACATTTTAAATCTTATAAAAACGCTTAACAATATTAAAGAAACCTCCAAGACAGCGCTTAAGCTGTGTCTTGGAGGTTTCTTTTTTTACATTATGTTTGAAATCACCATTTGTGCGAATAACTCAAGCATAACAAAGAAAAAAATATGAAGGGGGTGTATGCAAAAAAATTACTCTTCAGTTGTTGAATCTTCAAATCCTGTATCTGAAATGTTTGAGCATCCGATATAGGAGTCGTCTGTTATATCAAAAGTAATATATAAGGTTTGGGTGTCTTCTAACATATACATGTAAAGATAACCATATGTGTTTTCATCTGCACTCTGTTCATCTCCGACTTCGACTTTAACGGTAGAAGATGCTACCTGGTCTCCGTCTTCATCATAGACAAGCATCTGAAAGCTTGATTCTACCGGTACGCCGGATAAACTAAAGTATCCTTCATCATCTGTCGTTGCTGTTAAGTCAACATCAGAGCCATCTATAATTTCAACTGTAGCAGATGGGATAACGTCTCCGTCTGCATCGTATAAATAAGCATACCAGCTTGTAGTTTCCTCATCTGTGGAAGAATCGCTTGATTCTTCGTCAGACGAAGTGGATTCATCTGTTGTAGTTGAAGTTTCAGTATCTGTATCTGAATCATCACTTGAAGAGCAGCCTGCGATACTGAACATGCTGGCTATCACTACCAGCGAAAGCATAATTGTAAATATCTTTTTCAATAATTTAATTCTCCTTTCATCATAGCCGAAGTTGGCCCTTTACTATAATGCTAAAACAAATATATGATTTTGTAAATCGGCATCACCTCTTTTTTTAAAATTTGGGTATTGACTACCCTGTTGACAAAACTTTATCACTACTTCATTAAAATTAACTGAAATAAACATTTCAGAGTATTTTAAGGTTTTTAAACTATAACTATAAATGTAATTTTTATGTAGTTTTGTATATTTTTATACAACCTAATGGGGAAATCAATTGCATTATGTTATAATGTATTTAATTTAAATGTTCTCCTGTTTAATACATTTGAGAATGGAGTGTTTGACATAAGAATTCTTATTGTTGAAGATGAAAAACGGCTTGCTCAGTCTTTAGCACAGATACTGATTGAAAACAAGTATATCGTAGATGTAGTGTATGACGGGGTCTCTGGGTTCGATTCTGCCATGAGCATGATTTACGATGTAATAGTGTTAGATGTTATGCTGCCATATATGGATGGTTTTCAAGTAGTAAAGAAATTGAGAAAAGAGAGCAACTTCACACCTGTTTTAATGTTAACAGCCAAGAGAGAAACTACAGATAAGGTAACAGGGTTAGACTGTGGAGCAGATTATTACCTAACCAAGCCGTTTGAGACGGAAGAACTTTTAGCCTGTATCCGTGCGATTTCACGCCGGCAGGGAGAAGTTATTATGGATGAGCTTAGTTTTGGAGATATTAAACTTAATCTGTCTACGTACAATCTTTCCTGCAACACAAGGTCTGTTCGGCTTGGATTTAAGGAATTTGAAGTTATGCGTATGCTGCTTTTAAATGCCAATATAATTGTATCTAAGGAATCCATATTGCTTAAAATATGGGGAACAGAATCAGATGCAGAGGATAACAACGTGGAGGCCTATATTTCATTTTTAAGGAAAAAGCTGTTTTATTTAAAATCCAAGGTAAGTATATTGGCCGTTCGTAAAATTGGATATCACCTGGTGGTAGAAGAACAATGATTAAAAAATTAAAATGGAAATTTGTTTTAATAAATATGGTGTTCGTAACGGTCGTACTGGTGACCGTATTTGTTGTAATGTTTATTTCCACCAAACAGAATCTTCAAAGAGAAAGTATAAACACACTTTACCGTATAACAACAGAGACTAATGATAAACAAAAATGGCAGAACGGAAACGGGAACGTAAAGCTGCCTTATTTCACGATATCTATTGATTCTGAAGGTAATATAACAGACACAGGCGGCTATTACCTTATAGATGATATCGATGTAATAAACGATGTAATTTCGCAAAGCATAAATAACTCATCGGATGTAGGCGTTATTGAAGAATATAGCCTAAGATATTTAAAACAATCAACACTTACCGGCTGGGAAATAGCATGTGTAGACATGTCTATGGAAAATAAGACGCTGTCTAATTTAGTTTTAAATTCTGTTTTAATTGGGATCGCTTGTTTATCGGTATTCTTTGCTATCAGCGTATACCTGGCAATGTGGGCTTTAAAACCAGTCGAAAAGGCATGGGCGCAGCAAAAGCGCTTTGTGGCAGATGCTTCTCATGAGCTAAACACACCTTTAACTGTAATACTGGCTAATATGAGGCTGCTTTTGACGCATAAGGGAGATACTGTCAAGAGCCAGGAAAAATGGATAGATTATGCCAAAATAGAGGCTCTTAGGATGAAAAAACTGATAGAAGATCTCTTATATCTGGCTAAAACTGATAATATTGAAACTAAAAGAGAGTTCTATAAAGTAGATTTAAGTGAACTAGTGCTTCAATATATGCTTATATTTGAGCCGGTAGTTTATGAGCAAAACAAACATCTTAAATACGAATTGGCAGAGAATATATTTGTTCGCGGCGATGAAAATACGTTAAAGCAATTAGTTGTAATATTATTAGACAATGCTTTAAAGTTTGCGCCCCAAAACACTGCAGTAAGCGTGGTGCTAAAAACGCTATCCGATAAAAAGATACTGTTGACAGTACATAATGAAGGAGAACCGATAAGCAAAGATGCACTTTTACATCTGTTTGACAGGTTTTATAGGGCCGACGAGGCAAGGAAAGAAAACGGAGGGTTTGGATTAGGGCTTTCCATAGCACAAAACATCGTAACATTGCATAACGGAAAAATCACTGCGGAAAGCGGGGAAAACGGAACTAAGATATCCGTAATATTACCGCTTATACATTAAAACCGCTTATAAAGTAAACAGGAACAGGAAACGTTCCTGTTTTTTTATTAAAGCTTAAATAACCAGTTTGCAGTTATTAAAATAGATACTTTTGCATATTAAAACCCGCTATTATTAGCGGGTTTTAAAAGCTAGTTATTATTTAATTATTATGTGTGCCTCAGCGCATCTATTGGCATTAACCGTGATGCTTTTGCAGCAGGGTAACATCCAAACAATATTCCGATTATTGCACAGAAGGCAAGGGCTGCAAAGGCTATCCCATAGGACATTGTTATAGAAGTTTGGGCTATTATGTTATATATCTGAATTCCAAGCAGCGAAAGTACAATTCCTATCAATCCTCCTAAAACAGACAGTACGCAAGCTTCTATCAAGAACTGCCACATTATATTTCTGCGTTTTGCACCTACGGCTTTTCTAATCCCTATTTCCTGTGTCCGTTCAATGACGGATACAAGCATGATATTCATGATGCCAATGCCGCCGACGAGAAGCGAGATAGCCGCAATTCCGCCAAGCATTAAGGAGAGCGTGTCTGTTACATCACTCATGGTTTCCAGTACTTCAGATTCATTGTAAACGCTGTATGCATCTTCATCTCGTGTAAAGTTAAGCAAGTAAGACTCCACTATATTTTGGCATCTTGTCACATCGCTCGAAGAATCTGCAGTTACATAAAACTGTGTTATTGAAGTTTCGCCTGTCAGCCGTTCGGCAGAGGTTAAAGGGATTAGCACTACATTATCGTTAGAGCCAAAGGTAGAGCTGCCGCTTTCCTCTAGAAGGCCAACTATTGTATATACATTGCTTCCAACAGTCAATTTTTCACCGACTACATCCCACGTTTCGAATATTTCTGTTGCCACGTCTGTCCCAATGACACATATAGGTGTTCTCCAATCAAGGTCGGATTTTACTATTTTCCGCCCGCTTTGTACATCTACACCGTATACATCGTAGTATGAAGGAGTAATGCCGACGATGCTTGAACTGGTTGTCGTTGAGCCGCTTTTAACTGTTAAAGTGGTGCTGACTACCGGAGCAACTGCATCAATCGTACTGTAGTTACTAAGTTCGTCTAAATCCTCTGTCGTTAGATTTACATCTTCATCGGTTATACTCGCCGTTAAAAGTGTAGATCCCATACTTGAAATTGAGGCGGTTATGTTTTGTTGTGCTCCTTGGCCTATGGAGACCAGTATGACAACGGCCATTACGCCGATTATAATACCCAACATAGTTAAAAATGAGCGTATTTTATTTGATACAATGGCACGCATTGCGATCTTTAAAGTTCTTGATAGCATAAGGTTTGCACCTCCTTTTAAACAATTTTGCCGTCTCTAACATTAATTTGCCATTGTGCCTTTTTGGCAAGGGCGTCACTGTGGGTAATAAGAAGTATCGTATTGCCTGCGGCAGATAAATCTTCTATCAAGCTCATTACTTCGTCACCTGATTTTGAATCCAGGTTACCTGTGGGTTCATCGGCAAGTATTATGGAAGGCCTTGTAACCAATGCCCGGGCTATCGCAACACGTTGCTGCTGCCCGCCGGACAGCTGCGTCGGGCGATGATTAATCCTGTTTTCAAGGCCAACTTTTTTAAGCGCATCTGTAACTCTTTCATGCCGTTGCCCATTGCTTATTTTTTGATATATGAGTGGGAGTTCCACATTTTCATAAGCTGTCATCTTTTGCAGCAAATTAAACTGCTGAAATACGAACCCTATTTTTTCCCCGCGTATGTCGCTTAATTCGTTGTCTGTGCATTCAGACACATCCTGCCCTTCTATATAGTAATTACCGATGTCTGGTACATCCAGGCAACCTACTATATTCATAAGCGTAGATTTGCCGCTCCCGGACGGCCCTACGATAGCGACGAATTCCTGCGGCTTTATATGCAGGGATACATGGTCTATAGCGTGTACGACTTCATCACCCATTTCATAGTATTTGCAAATATTATCTAGCCGTATCATGACTCGCCACCATTTCCGTTTGGCATCTGCCCGTTTTGCTGAGGCATAGAATCTGAGCCGCTAAAACCACCAGAACCGCCAAAATCACTCATATCGCCGCTCATACCTCCAAAGTTGCCCATACGAGTTTCTTCTTCGGTAGAGGAACCGTCTTCAGTTGTAGTGAGAACAGGAACGAGGATTAAGTCTCCTTCGCTTAAGCCTTCTCCTGTTACTACTATATAAATGCCATCTGACATGCCTGTTTCAACTGTTACCTTTGTCAAAGAATCCAGGTCTACATCGTTGCTTTCAAGCTCATCTCCAGAAACAAGGCCTGAGGGGGCAAGGTAAATATAGCTTTCGTCACGTGAAGTATAGACTGCGTCTACCGGCACTAAAAGTGAATCTCCGCTGCTGTCCGTCGTTATTTCACATGACGCACTCATACCAGGCAGAGCGCCTTCTATATCCGGCACTGTTATTGTAACAGAGTATGTGGTTACACTGTTATTAGCAGTACCCTCATATGATATGTAGCTTACTGTACCATCAAATGTACCGTCTATTGAATCTAGCGTAATGGTAGCAGTTTGTCCAACTTCTATAGATGAAATATCAAGTTCATCAACTGTTATGGTCATTTCGTACCCATCATTAGATTCAACTGTCGCAAGGAGCTGTTCTGCTGTAATATCTTCTCCTACTGTAAGCGGGAGCTCTGTAATAACACCGTCAAAATCTACTGATACATACATTTGCTGTTTTAACGAATCAAGTTCGGCTTCAAGAGACTCTTTTTGTTCTAATAATGAAGCGTATGTTGAAGACATTGGGTAATCTTCTAATAGGAATAGGTTACTGTTTTTGCTTACAGTTTCGTTTTCAGAGCAAAGTACGGAACTTATTGTACCGTCGCTTGCTGTAATTTTAACGTAATTGACTAATGAAAGGTTCCCTTCTCCAAGTGAAGTGCCATCTTCGCTATATACTGTAGCCGGGCTACCTACCGTATAAGTATTATTATCGATTTCAATGGCTGCGACACTGCCTGAAATATTAGTTACAGTTCCCTCTTCTTGTTCGCCACCCACTTCAACCGTAACAGTATCGTATTTTTTAATGGAGTCTGTAGCTAATATTGTCAATTTCATTTTTCCGTCTGTAGATATTAAGCAAAGATAACCGTAAGTTCCCATTACATCTTCAACAGAGCTATCTTCGCTAGCCTTGATTAACTTAACTGTTCCGGCAATAGTTGATTTTATGTATTTGCTGGAAGCTTTTGAAGAAGTGTTTGAAATTTTTGTGTAAAGAGTGTTTAAATTGCTTTGAACCTCATCGATTTTAGATTCCAGCTCATCGCTTTCAATAACTGCGATAATCTCATCTGCCTCAACGCTGTCTCCTACGCTTTTCTTGACAGAGACTACACTACCGGTATAAGTTGAGGTTATTGTCTGCGTGTTGACAGGCGTTAAATTACCGCTACCACTTATGCTGGTTGAAACGCTGCCCGTGGTAACCTCGCTGACATCATAGGTAAGTATACTGGCCGATTTTTCTGCATTGGCGTTTTTGATGGCGATAACCCCAAAAACTGCAGCAATTACGGCCACGACTGCAATGCCAGAGATGATGATAATTTTTCTTTTCTTTTTTAACTTTTCTTTTAGTTTTTTGCCTTCAAATGAAACTTTTTTTTCATTCTTTTCATTCATGGATAAAAGCCCTTTCTTTTATAATTTATAATATTTAAGCGAAATTTTACGTGAATTTCCGCTTGAAATATATTGGCAGTCCAATATACCTTAAACTATATTGAAAGTAGCTTAAATTTAACTGAAAAATTAAAAAATTTTTTAGTGGGTTATTAAAAAATAAATTTGGTAAATAACCAGTTTGATTTTAAGTTATATATTTATATAAAGTAGAAGTTTATTTTGCAATGATACTTACTTCTCCGCTAAATAGTTCTTCTAAAGTCCCATCTTCATATTGTACACGAAGGCGGGCATCGTCTGTTATATTAAGAGCGGTAGCAATACGTTTATCACCGCCCTTTAAGACTACAATTTTTTTACCAGTTATAAAGCTTTTTTTTCTATATTCAGCTATGATTTCATTTGATTTGTTAATTAAGATAGCTTCGTTTACCGAATCTATTATATTTGCAGCCATCTGGTTACGTGTAATGGGCGGGGTATCATCTAAATAAACACTTGTCATTATATCAGCCATTTCATAGGGTATAAGGCTTTTTTTAGTGGCAAAATTAAGGCCTATGCCTAAAATGATATATTCTATACTGCCGCTTTCCAAATCCGTTGCCGCTTCGGTCAAAATCCCGCAGACTTTTTTTCCGCCTATGTAGATATCGTTTACCCATTTAATGAAAGGTTTTTTATCAGATATTTTTTCAATGGCACGGCAAACGCCTACACATGCAGCAACAGTATAAAAAATACTTTTATCTACTGTTATCCGCGGCCTTAGTATCATACTCAGATATATCCCCCCAGAAGGGCTTATAAAGCTCCGGCCCATTCGCCCACGCCCAGCGGTCTGGCGTTCAGTGATTACAATTGTTCCGCTTTTGGCGCCGGATTGAGCCAGCTCCTTTGCTATTGTATTGGTAGATGGGACCTCATTAAAAACGTGTATATTTGAAACATCAATTTTAGAATTCAAGTGGTTTAATATACCATAAGCGCTTAGAACATCGCTTTTATTTAAAAGCCGGTATCCTTTGTTTGGCACGGCATCGATTTCATGGCCGTCTTGTTTCAAGGAATTTATGGCCTTCCAAACAGCTGTACGTGTAATGGAAAGTTTTGCCGCTATCCCCTCGCCGGAAATACTCTTTCCACGATTTTTTTCTAAGAGTTCAAGGATATTTTCTTTTGTAGACATAAAAAATCCTCCTATACTTATTTATGGGAGCAGGCCTTTATTTATGAGGGGTTTTCTTAGCCTTAATGTTAAAGATGCAGCTAGTATCATTTTAACAAGGTCTCCCAATACAAATGGAAATACGCAATATGTAAGGCTTGCCCATAGATCAATCTTTGTAACGAACATGAACCATAAAGTTCCAACTAAATAACAAGATAGTGTGCCGATAATCATTGCATACAAAAGCCTTAAAAAAGTAAACCCCCAAAAATTACTTAAAAGCCCTATTAGAAATGCAGCTATAATATAACCTATAATATAACCGCCTGTCTTGCCGAATAAAACACCCAGCCCACCGGCAAATCCTGCAAATACCGGTATACCAAGTGCACCGATGATCACGTATAAAAACATGCTTAAACTTCCATATTTAGCACCTAACAGTGTTCCGGATAAGTATACTGTAATAAGGGCAAGGTTAATAGGCACCATATAAAGAGGTACCTGAATTTGAGCTAATACTGCTGTTAAAGCAGCAAATAAAGCACATGATATCAACATGTATAGTCTATTGTTATGTGTTTTTTTCATTTAGCCCTCTTATTGTAAACTTTTAATTTAAAACTGGTTGACGATAGTATATTATAAATACATGCTATATGTCAATCTAAATTATCATATAACTTTACAATTTATAGAAATAGTAGTATTTTTTTGTAAAATATATAAAATTTAAAAAAATAATACTATTTATAAAATAAATCTGCTATACTTTAGATGTAAATTATTTACAAAGACAAAAAAATTTGGAGGGTATTTATGAAAAAAGTTTTTTTATTAGTGCTAATAGTAGTAACGGTATTGTCTTTTTCAGCATGTTCAATGTTTTCTTTTTTGGATCAGGGGCAGCAAGCCGCGCAGCAGACATATCAATACGAATATGAATCTGCACAGACTACGCAGGCTGCCACTGAAGAACCTGTTCAAAATACATATCCGCAGACCTCACAAAGCACTACTACAACCGGCCAGTACGAAGTAGTTAATGGAAACGTAGTTAAGACGATTTATACTGGGGATATAAAACAGATATTTACGTTTTACTATCAATATGATTCGATAGTAGGGGCAGATATAGTCTCTGTATGTACCAGTACAGTCGAAGCACAGGCAATGTATGATTTATTCTTACAGACAAACGAAGAATCAAATCTCTATGAAGATGTAAGAATGGAAGGTACTACGGTAACAGTTGACTACAGTACTATAGCGATAGCCGCATATTCGGGTATGACCCCGGAGGAACTAAGAGATTATCTCAATTAATAATGAGAAATCTTACTAAAAAATATCTATATTTTTTAAAGTAAAACATAAAGACATTGGTTGTTAAAAATTGTTAAAAAAGTGTACAAAAAAGAAACAATAAGATTTAAAACTTTATTAAAAGTTTTATTAAATAATTCTGATATACTATATTCGTTATTAAAGTATACGGAGGTTATTTATGAAAAAAGTCTTTTTACTTACACTAATAATTATAATGGTAATGTCATTTGCAGCATGTGGCAGCAGTTCTACTTCTGAGGCATCACAAAGCCCGCAGACAACACAGTCAGAAGAACCGTCTGATAGTGAGACGGCTCAAACTTCTGATGATAGTATAACTACGCAGAGCAGCGTCGAAGTATTGAATGGGAATGTAGTTGAAACGAGATATACAGGGGATATAAAACAGGTCTTCACTTACCATTTTCAAAATGACGAAATAGTTTCTGCGGATATAGTTGTAACGTGTTCAGACGCTACTACAGCACAGACTATGTATGATATCTTACAAATGACTAACGACTCTTTTCAGACTTATGATAACTTAAAGATTACAGGGAACACGGTATCAGCAGATTACAGCGATACAGCCCTTGCAGCTTATGAGGGCAAGACTGCAGAAGAATTAAAGACATACCTTGAAGAGACTGCTACGGATACAGAATAGAACTGATAAAAAAGATGAATATGACCTTTAAAAAATAAACTATAAGGCCTTTGCGCAGGCCTTATTTTTATTAAAATTTAATCTACTCATAGATTATTAAGGTACTATATGCTATAATAATTTAAATATAATATTGTTAAACATGATTTGAAAGGAGTGTCTCAAAATGGCTAGTGAACAAAAGTTTTTTCGCTGTAAGCATTGTGGTAATTTAATCGGCATGATTTTTAATTCGGGTGTACCTATTATTTGCTGCGGAGAGCCAATGGAGGAGTTAATTCCAAATACGGTTGAAGCATCTAATGAAAAACATCTTCCGGTAATTACAATCTCTGGAAACGAAGCTATAGTGAATATAGGTAGCGTAGATCATCCTATGATACCCGAACATTACATTCAATGGATCTATATAGAAACAAAGAGTGGGGGGCAAAGGAAGAGTTTGAAACCAGGCGACAAGCCGCAGGCGGTCTTTTCACTTAAAGATGATGAACTATTGGCTGCGTATGCTTATTGTAATATCCATGGTCTTTGGAAAACGCAAGTTTAAAAGTCTTATAAAAATATTAAGAGCCGGTGATTTTTCTCCGGCTCTTAATATATCTTTTCATCTTTAAATGTAAATACTTTTAGAATTATAAAAGTTATGGGCAAGGAAAAGAACGCAGCAAGCACAAATACCAAAAGTTTAGCCCAATGAAAGACATTGAAAAACAACAATACAAATAAGTTTTGTATTATGAAGTTTGGAATATAGGAAATACAAAATCTGATGTATTTATTAAAGGACATCTTTTCTTTGAATGTAATAAAGCTGTTGAGTGTATAGCCAATAAAAAGGGCGGTTATATATCCTACTATAAACGCAATATTTTCCTGCAAGAAAAGCGAATAAAGATATGCGGTAAATATACCGTTAACAGAGTTAATTATACCTATTAAGACAAAAGACAAAAAATCTCTTTTAAAGAATTTTTCTATGGCAGGCGGTTTAAACATAGAAACGGGAATATCTTTATTGTCCTTATATATATAAGCTGCACTGCAGGCCTTTATAAAATTCCTGTCATCAATAGAGCCTAAGTACGCAACATAATCACTATGCAGTTTTTCTATGCTGGATACTTTTTCTTCTCCTATCATATAAGGAGATATAAATATTCCGCTTTTTATATCTACTTTAGTTGAAATAATATCCGTGTTTTTATTGACAGCAGCCTTAATTAAGAATTCCGGCATAGACGAGGCAATTATTGTACTTTCATCTATAAGATCTAAATTTAGTTTATCTTCATTTTTAATATAAAAATCTTTTAAAGTTTTTTCTGGGTCTTTTACATATTTTAAAAAGCTCCAGAATTTTTGCATATAAGCTGCTTTATCATATACACCTAAAATATATAAAAAGGCATATATAGCTTGCGAAAACAGATTAAGTGCTACCTTTTTTGATGAGAATAGGCAAAAGACATAAAAATCAAAGGCCACATTATTTGAATATATAACGTAATTAAAGTCTAAAACTTTTGTTTGCATATAATGATCCTTTTTAATTCGTATAAGAAATATCCTACTTAAACAGATTATACAAATATGTAAGAGCTGTCAATAATTATTGACAGCTCTTACAGGTATATAGTATATGGAGAAAATCTACTCGCTAAAATATTCTTCAGGGTTTAAATATTCTCCGTTTAATAAGACTTCAAAATGTAGGTGAGTATTCAAGTGCTTTTCAAATATTGGGTTTGTAAGTGTACCTATTTGCTGGCCAGCGTTGACTTTACTTCCTTCTTCTATCCCATCCATAGGTTTTGCTCCAATATAAACGGTTTCAATATCGGAATCGTGTTTGATTTTAATAACATATCCGTATAGATCATCTTGGGAAACAGACTCTACGGTTCCGTTCATTGCCGCTAAGACCTCGGCACCTTCATCACCTTTAATATCTATTCCATTATGCGTAGACCATTGGTTTAAAGTCTCGTTAAATACGAGTTTTTCAGTGGACATTTGGTTTATTATCTCTCCATTAACAGGAATCGTTAAGGTAAATGACGGAGTAGTAGAAGTAGATTCGCTGTTGTCAGTAGCCGAGCTGCTTGGCGAAGGAGAAGGCGACGGTGAAGTCGCGTTAGCCAAATCTTCTGATTCTATGTTTTGCACACTTTGATCAGTCGGCGACGCATCTTTCTCTTGATTTTCCCAATTTATCGCTAAAAGCGCAGTTAATCCTATCAGGGCAATACAAACAAATAATGCTACGTAAAAACCTTGCTTTCTAAAAAAATCTTTTACTTTTCCTTTATTATGTTTGGGTACTTTCTCATTATTATCGTAAATATTCATAAATACACCTCCAAAATTATTCTTCCCGTTTTTTAGTAAAATAACCGGAGTGCGTATTTTAATTTTTAAAATTATAAAGGAATTATTTTGTATTTACAATTGAAACACCCGTATAATAATGTGTTAATATTTCTTTATAAGTACTTCCAGATTTTGCCATAACGTCTGCACCTGATTGGCTCATGCCAACGCCGTGGCCATAACCTATGGTTTTAAAGGTAACATCATCTCCATTTACACTTATAGTAAAATTAGTGGAATTTAAGCTAAACATGCTTCTAACTTGTTTACCTGTAAATTCTTTTCCGCCTATTTTTATAGTATTTACTCTTCCGCTATTAAAACGCATTATGTCTTCGATTGAGTCCATAATTTTATTAACATCAGATATTTTACCGCCGTTTTTTTCAATTATGGATTTAAATTTTTCAGTAGATACGGTTACACTTCCATAGAAGTTAGACGATACGCTTTGCTCATTTTCGCTGACTACGCTTTTAAGATACGGACGCGCTGCATAAAACACGTTTTGGGAGTCTTCAGTCATTCCGCCTGAGGAGGCATGATACAAGACTTCGATAGGTTCTCCGTTATACGTTATTATTTCGCCGGCAGTTGAGTAAACACATCCTTTTATCTTATTATAATATTCGTCATATTTATCTCCCCATTTTTCATGAAGTTTTTCGTTGTTGGCATATGCCTGGCAGTGGTTACTTCTGGAACAGACATCTGCACCTGTTTCACTGCATCCTCCTAATTTTACTTTGTAATAGTAAAACGTCCTTGCAGCAACTGCTTGCGCTTTTAAAGCCTCCTCTTCATAAGATGCCGGCATTTCTGCGGCCACAACTCCGATAACATACTCTTCTAGTGGTAAAGACACTATTTTATCAATGCTCGCGTCATAAAGTGAAACCATAACGTCTTTTTCGTCAAGATCTATTGAAATGCCTGTCCCATCTTTTGTGCCAGTACTGGTTGAATTTAGATTGCAAAAGATGCAAATAAAAAGCAAGATAAAAACGGCAACCAATATTATCTTTAAGTTTTTATTCAAAGCTATTTTTTTATGTATGCAGTTTTTGTTTTTACTTTTATAACGCCGCAAAATATCACCCTCTGTTCATGCTATGCGGCGCCTTTTTAAATTATGATTTTATTAAACGCATCTTATACGTGCACCTAAAGACCTTAGTTTTACGTCAAAATTTTCATATCCCCTGGTCAGAAATTGGGCATTGCTAATTTCGGTGACGCCAGAGGCATAAAGACCAGCAATAGTAAGAGCAGATGCTGCACGTAAATCTGTTGCAGCCACTTTTTGCCCAAAAAGCTTTCCGCCTTTTATCGTTGCGATGCGTCCGTTAATACTTATATCTGCCTTCATTTTGCAAAGTTCGAAGGCATGCATGAAGCGGTTTTCAAAGACAGTTTCGCATATAGTGCTTACACCGTTTGCAGCGCACGCGAGGGACATAAATATTGGCTGCATATCCGTTGGAAACTCAGGATACGGCATACAGCGGACATCTACCGGCCGCAAATCTTCCCGCATACTTATGGTAAGGGAATTATCAGGATTTTCTACTAGGTTGGCACCCATTTTATAAAATGTGTCAAGAGTAGCTTTCATGTCGCCCGAATGTACATTTTTTACAGTGATGTGCCCATTAGTTATCATGGAGGCGGCTACGAAAGTTCCTGCTTCTATCCTATCTGGTATCGGCGTATAAATAGCAGATTCAAGAGACTTAACTCCGTTTATAGTAATAGTAGAAGTACCTGCACCTGAAATATCTGCACCTAAAGCAATTAAAAAATTGGAGAGATCTACTATTTCAGGTTCCCTTGCCGCGTTTTTTATGGTTGTCTTTCCTTTTGCGAGAACCGAGGCACAAAGGATGTTTTCCGTTGCTCCTACGCTGGCGTAAGGTAGAGATATATCGGCACCGCAAAGCCTGGCTGCACGGGCGTCTAAAAAGCTTTCTTTAAAAACGTAACGCATACCAAGACATGAAAGCCCATTTAAATGCATATCTATAGGGCGTTTCCCTATCGGGCAGCCCCCGGGCATCTTTATACGGACGCTACCAAACCTCGATATGGCCGGCCCCAAGATTAAAATAGAGGCTCTAAGCGCCCCAGTGCTTTTATAGTATGGTTCATATATATTTATTTTCGAGTTATCTATAGTAAAATCACGCCCGGACATATAGATTTTAGAACCCATACCAGAGAGGATGTTAAACATTGCGTTAACGTCATCTAAGAGAGGGATATTTTTTATGGTAACAGGCCTATCTGTTAAAAGAGTTGCTGCTAAAATAGGTAAAATTGCATTTTTAGATGCACTTATAAAAACATCTCCGCAAAGAGCTGGACTTTTACGCACAAATATCTTTTTCATAATTTCTCTTTTCAAAAATAAATTTTTAATTTAAAATTAGTTTGTATCTTTTTTTTACATAAATTCAACAAACCTAAAATTACAAGTTCACAGCGTGAGTATAAATAACGGTATTATATTCATAAAGATATAAAATAGTATTAATAGTGAAGGAGAAATGCATTGGCGAAAAAAAATAGAGTAATACTAAATATCGTTTTTATAATTGCACTGGTTTTTAATTTACTTTTTTATAATTTGTCTCCAGCTTTAGCGAAACAAACGGACGTTTTTAATGATATAGAGCATTCCGACGTTGATTTTTCAGATATGAAATACGTTCACTATGATACCACGGATTTTTACAATAATTTAGAAGAAATAAATTCTCTTTGCACTGAAAACGGAAAAACTACAAAAGTAACTAACTTATACGAAGAACTTTTGGCTATGTTAGACGATATAGCGACGCAATATAATATTTGCCAAATCTATTATTATAAAGATGTAAATTCTGAGTATTATGCGACCGAGCTTGAATATAGCTACGGGATCTATTTAGATACAGTAGATGACCTTGCACAAACGACAAAGGCACTTCTTAATTCTGAATATTCCGATGTTATAGCAGAGAAAGTTGGGGAAGACATGATTGAAGAAATCACTCAATATGAGCCGTTGACAGATGAGCAGGAAGAACTTTTAGAGAAGATACATCAGCTCCAGCAGGATTATAACAAAGCAATAACCAAGGATTACACGTTTATAGTTGACGGCGAGGAATATACTCTGCAAAAATACTATGAGGAAGCCGACAGCATCACAAGGGAACAGGCTTTAAAGATAGTAAATTCATATTACAAAACAGTCAATGAAGAAACCGGAGAGATATATATAGAATTGGTAGACAGCGAAACTCAGTATGCAAAAACGTACGGTTATGACAGTTATGCGGATTATGCCTATGAAAATATATATTATAGAGATTATGACACTACCCAGATAAAGGCTTTTTACGACAGCGTAAAAAAATATATAGTTCCCTTATATAAAGAACTAGATGAAGATTGGGACTATGATAAAATAGAAGAGCTTTATTCATTTTCATATGATAAGGAACAATTACTCAGCTTAATAAAAGACCATATAGGAGATATTTCTTCTGAGATGGAAGAAGCTTTTAATTATATGGAGGATTATAATCTGTATGATTTTGATTACAGCGATACCAAAAGCGATATAGGTTTTACTGTTGAACTTAACTCATATAATGAACCTTTTATCTTTTATTCACCAAGCGGATCTTATTATGATGTCAAAACGCTCATTCATGAGTTCGGGCATTATAACAGTGCTTATTACAATATGACTCATGTGCTATGCGAAAAATTAAATTACGATTTATCAGAAGTTCATTCGCAGGGCCTTGAAATGCTTTACCTTTATTATTATGACGATATGTTCGGAGAGAATGCTGATATTGTCAGAGACAGGCTTATATACGATATGATTTCATCCATTGTAGAGGGATGCATGTTCGATGAATTCCAGGTTGCGGTATATAACGCCCCTGATATGACTCTTGACGAAATAAACTTGCTGTATGAAGATATTTCATCGGAATACGGAATTGACTATACTTCGGATAACGAGTATTTAAAATATATCTGGGTAGACGTTTCACATAACTTTGAAAGCCCTATGTATTATATAAGTTACGCAACTTCTGCTGTAGCTGCATTTAATATATGGGAAAAATCTTTAGACGATAGGGATGGGGCAATTGATACCTATTTGAAATTAGTATCATCCGGTGAAGGAGAAGATTATCTAGATGTCTTAGAGGAATGTTCTTTAAATAATATGCTTGACGACAATAATATTAAATGTATAAGCGAGACCGTGGCTGAATACCTTGGCAAGACACCGGAACAGAAGAGAGAGAACATATTTGAAGCGATATTCTCCGGAGACAATTTAATTATAATAAGAATTGTCCTGGTATCGGCGGCGCTTATAGTAATGCTTATAATATTAACTAAGATATTATTTAAAAATAAAAATAACGATAATGAAAATATGTAAATTTAAAAGGCTATTTTAAGTTATAGCATGCTTTTTAAAGGGTATGTTGTATTTTTATACATTTTTATATATATTTACCTTGCCATTTTCATGAAAAATAACCATAATTTATAACCGTTTTTAATCAAATTTAGTTATTTTGCCTTATATTTTATCAAATAAGTTCCAATTCCATTAAGTATTACCAATTTATTTTTTATTTACATAATTTGTCTTAGCAAAAGCAATATTTCGTATGTTAGAATGAAAATTACCTTGTGTATTATAATGAAAGGAGAAAGGTAATGAGGAAATTAGTTTCTTTAATTCTTTGCGTGCTTATGATTGTATCTGTATTTACCGTATTTGCATCTAGTGCAAATGCAGCGACATCGGCGTCTACAGCGGGCATAGTTTCAACTCAGTATACTTCATTGACAGTACGCAGCAGCAATTCAACTTCATCAGCAGTTTTAACTACGTTACCTAAAGGTTCGTATGTCACTTTGATATCGAAATCGGGTTCATGGTGGTATGTTGAATATGCAGCAGGAAAATATGGATATTGTTATGCCAGCTATATAGCACAAGATACTGATAGTTTCGCTGCTTATGTGAATACATCATACAGCAACTTAAACGTTAGAAGCGGAGCGGGAACATCGTATAGCATTCAAGGCTCTCTTCCAAAGAATACTTGCATAGTGGTTATATCCCAGTCTGGAGGATGGAGCAAAATACTTTATTATGGCAGAAATATCGGATATGTCAGCAGCAGCTTTATAAAGGCATATACATCTAGCTCTGTTACTTATCCCGCAATCAGCCTATCTGTTCCTAAATATAGCCAGTTAGACAGCAGATGGAGCAGCTACCCTATAGCAAATTCTACAATAGGGGTAATAGGCTGTGCGACTACATCGCTTGCCATGACAGAATCGTACCGCACTGGAACAACAATATACCCAAACGAGATGGCATCGAAACTTACGTATACGTCCGGCGGAGCTGTTTATTGGCCGAGCAATTATGTATGGTCTACGAGTTCAAACTATCTGCAGAATATATACTCGCAGTTAAAGCTTGGCAAACCAGTTATCGTTGCTGCAAGTAAATCGTCTGGCGGAACGCACTTTGTGGTTGTAACCGGTTATACCGGCGGCAGTTATTTAAGTGCATCTGGGTTTACGATTAACGATGCCGGTTCTAGATACAGAACCGATTTACAGGATCTTTTTAACGATTATCCTACATTTTATAAAATAATATATTATAATTGATATATTATAGCCGTAAACTAAAGAAGCTGCCAAGATTGGCAGCTTCTTTAAATCCTGGTTTCTACATATATACGTTCAAAAATATGGAGTAAAAATAAGGTTTTAAATACTAGCAATTATAAAAATATTTTTAAGTAATGATTTTTTTGTATAATTATGAAAAAAGATAGAATATAAATCATTAGGTTATTGTCAAAACTATTGACAGAAGGCGTTTTAACATATATTATATCTAGTGTCTCAAAAAAAATGGCCCCTTGGTCAAGCGGTTAAGACATCGCCCTTTCACGGCGGTAACAGGAGTTCGAGTCTCCTAGGGGTCACCAGTTTTAGTTTTGGGTATTTGCCCAGATATTTAAAGGATACCATTTGTAATTTGTTACGGGTGGTATTTTTTGATTGCTTAAAATCATATTCTTTTAAAGATTTTGTAAGCAAAGAGAATTTTTTGCCGTTATAAGAGGAAAAATTATTATGTATCACATACATTAAAACGACAATTGTTTAGGGCTTAAATTACGTATAATTTTACTATATCTTAAGATTATATGTGAGGATTAAGAAAATTATGCAAGCTTTAAAATCGGCGGAGAAGAAATCCAGCATAGAGATTGCGGCCCGCTTGGTATTACTGTCTGGAATTTCATTTATTATCTCATTTATTATTACTAACACTGTTTTTTTAGATACAATAGCACCATCTGGTATTTGCCTGATAGCTGCTTCGCGGAAAAATTCTAAAATAAATCTATATGGCGTAATACTGGGCGCTTTATTAGGTGCCTTAACTTTAAAATCTCAGTTAATAGGCGTATACAGTTCTGCTGCCGTTATAATGGGTGGGTTGACTATATTGCAAAAGTATACGCTCAAAAATAACAGCAGGTTGGTTTCGTATTTGATGGTTGCAGTTTCTTTTTTGTCTGCATTTTTATTGTTTAAAAACAAAACCCCGTATGATTTTATAGTTACTATATTCGAGATATTCTTAAGTTTCGTACTTATATACATATTTGAAAAAGCATTAAGCGTATTTTTTGCGTCTGCTAAAAAAAATATTTTATCTGAAGAGGAAATAGTATGTTCGGCATTTTTGGCATTAAGCGTATTACTTAGCTTTGGCTGGGTCAAGCTGGCCGGGATATCACCTGTAAATATAATATGTATGTTTGCTGTCTTAACCGTATCGTATATCGGCGGGGCAGGCCTAGGCGCCATACTCGGCGCAACTCTTGGGATGCTTTCTTCACTTACTTTAGGTACAGGTGTTGGGCTTATTGCCAGTATGTCGTTTATGGCACTCATAGCAGGGCTGTTTAAAAGGTCTAATAAATATTTTGCGGCACTTTCATTTACAATGATAAACATAGTTTTTGTGATACTTACATTAACGGCTACGTCTAACGAGCTTGTACCGATACTTGAAAGTATAATTGCAGCTGCTATCTTTTTGACGCTTCCGAATAAAATGCTTAAGAGCATGGCAAGGTTCGTGGATATAAACGTACTTAGAACCTATGAGCAGGAGATACATTTCAACCGCTTTAAAAAAGCTACGGTAGGCAGGTTGAAAGAGATAGCAAACGTATTTTTTACGACAGGAGAGCTTTTTAAAACGACCGCCGAGGAAAATGCGAATATAGACAGCGACGTATCCGGAGTAATAGAAGAAGTGGCGGCAAGGACTTGTGAATCGTGTGTATTTTGCAGGACTTGCTGGGGAACAGATTTTATAAATACCTATTCTATACTACAAAAGATGTATGTAAGCCACGAGAAATACGGCAGAATAGACAGGACAAAAATACCGCTAAACTTTCAAAAAAAGTGTATGGACATAAACACGCTTATAAAAAATGCACAGAATGTATTTGCCGGATTTTTGATAAATGCCAGGTGGAAGAAAAAAGTTGAGGAAAGCCGCCTTGTAACAGGGGAGCAGCTTGTTGGTGTTTCTAGGATAATAGGAGCACTTGGATATGAAATGGACTTAGGGCTGTCTTTTTTAGACGAGGCAGAAGAAGATATAAGAAACCGGCTTGTTAAAAATGGTATCGCCGTTAAAGAAGTGGCAGTTGAAAGCTTTAATTCCTCTGTAAGTGTATACGTAAAAACGCCGGCCTGCAAAGGCAACCATGTGTGCCATACGATTATATTAAAGGAGATAAACGAAAGCCTAGGTAAAAAGATGATGCTTAGGGAATACGAATGTTACCCCGGGAAAAAAGTTTGCGATTTAAGGTATGAGGAGAAAAAGAAATTAAGTGTTATGACCGGCGTAGCATCTCTTCCTAAAAAGAAGGTAAGCGGAGATACCCATTCATTTTTAACTTTAAAGGACGGAAGGTATCTTTCAATACTATGCGACGGCATGGGCAGCGGGGAAAAAGCAAGAAAAGAGAGCGATGCAGCAGTGTCGCTTATAGAAAACTTTTATAAAGCAGGATTCGACGATAAAACGGTATTCGATACCATAAACCGCCTTATGATATTAAAAGGGCCAAACGATATGTTTTCTACTGTAGACGTGTGTATGCTAGATTTGGTCAAGTGCAGCGCACAGTTTACCAAGATAGGTGCGGAAAGGTCATATATACTCCATGAGGGAGAGGTATCCAAGGTGGAAGCAGGTGCATTGCCGATAGGCATTTTGGATGAAGTCACGCCGGCTACAAGCTTTAAAACGATAGCCCCAGACGACTATATCGTAATGGTAACAGACGGCATCTCGGACCTTTTTGAAGAGGAAGAAATGAGCGAGATAATTGAAGGCACTATATTAGAAGATTCTTCTCCGCAGACGGCGGCAGAAAATATTTTAAGGCTGGCATTGTCGAGAATCGAAGATAAAATGAAAGACGACATGACAGTTATGGTGACGAAAGCTTACGGGGAACAGGAAAATTAGGCATAATTAATAAAAAAGAGACTATTTAGTCTCTTTTTTATTGCTAACAAAAAGCTAATTGTATAGAATATAGTTAGTTCTTGATTTTAAACTGGGGTTTTGTAATGTTTAATTCAGTAAGAGAATTTTTGAAAACTACAGAATGTAATGGTAAGAAAGTAGCTGTAGCATGCTCCGGCGGCCCGGATTCTATGGCGCTTTTGCATGCCATAAATAGCTTGAAAAAAGACTTTTCGCTATCTCTTGTCTGCTTGCATTATGATCATGGCATAAGAGAAGAGTCTAACTTAGACGCTATCTTTGTCAAAAGATTTTGCGATATAAATGGTATACCCTTTATAATGGAAAAAGGAAACGTTCCTTTACTGGCCTTCAAAAACGGACAAACCCTTGAAATGGCAGCACGGGAGGCCAGATATGCCTTTTTTGAAAGGGCAAGCCGTGAAAATGATATTTATGCCGTGATGGTAGCACATCATTTGGAGGATAATATAGAGAGTATTTTGCTTCATTTTATCAGGGGAAGCGGTATTTCAGGGCTAATAGGCATGAGCGAAATACGCAATCCTAATATCTGGCGCCCTATGCTAGATGTGAAAAAGGAAGATATACTAAATTATATTGAAGAAAATGCCATTGAGTACAGGGAGGACGTAACAAATCAAGATATAAAATATACGAGAAATTTTTTAAGGAAGGATATAATACCTAAACTTCTTAAAATAAACCCAAATTTATATTCGGCGCTTAGAAGGACGAGCGATATATTACGTGCTGAAAATGAATTTATGGATACTATAGCTAACAGGCTTTTAGATTCTTTTGTTGATCTAAGCGACGGTGTTATAACTATAAAGACAAAAGATTTAAATGAATTACATATAAGTATCAGGCGAAGGGTTTTAAGAAATTCCATAAGTGCTTTATTTGGTTTAACTGATATATCGCTTAAAAATATAGAAGATATAATTGTTTTGTGTGAAAAGTCTATAACAAATAAAGAAGTAAGCATAAAAAGGGCGCTTATAGCTCAAATTGAATATGGCGAACTTAAGATATATAAAAATACAAGTGGAAAAAAGAAATTATTTACAGAAAGTTTAAACGAAATTATTGAATTCGACAAGGCACATGATAAGATAATAGAAATAAAAGATTTTTGTATAGAAATAAAGAAATCTTTTGATAAGGACTTATCATGTAAAGATGAAAACGAAGAATATTTAGATTTAGACAAACTTCCTAGAAGCATGGTTTTTAGAGGCAGGCAAACGGGAGATTTTATATATCCTTTGAATCTTGGCGGCAAGAAAAAACTTAAAGATTATCTATCGGATAAAAAAATACCGCTTGAAAAACGGAATGAACTAGTAGTTTTAGCACATGGGCCGGAGGTGTTTTGGGTGTCTGGCATAGGTATTTCGCAAAGAGTTGCGTTAAGTGAAGAGACTAAAAATATTTTGCTTATAAGGCTTTTTAAAATATAAAAAAGTAGGGGTACTGGGGATTTATTATGTTAAATGATATTGAAAGAGTCTGTATTACAAAAGAGCAAATCGAGAATCGCCTTAATGAACTTGCCGAAAAGATAAATGAAGATTTTGGTGCCGAAAAGCTCATAGTTATATGCGTTTTACGAGGCGCGATAATGTTTTTTGCAGATATTTTCCGCCGGCTTAATATGGATGCAAGAATGGCATTTTTAGATGTCTCGTCTTATGGAAGCAAAACTGAGTCTGAAGGAAACGTACATTTACGGTATGACCTCGATGCAGATATAGAAGGTGAAAACGTACTTATTGTAGAGGATATAATCGATAGTGGAAATACGCTTAAATATGTTTTGGACCTATTAAAGATAAGGCAACCTAAAACGATAAAAACGTGCTGCCTTTTAGATAAAATATCGAGGCGCAAGGTCAATATAGTCCCAGATTATACGGGATTTGTTATTAAAGATGAGTTTGTTGTCGGCTATGGACTTGATTACAGCGAAGTTTATAGGAACATGAACTTGGTAGGAGTATTAAAAAAAGAGATTTACAGTTAAGTGGAGTATTAAAGATATGGGGAAAATTTTAGAGAAAGATATAAAAAACGTATTACTAACAAAAGAACAGATAGAAAAAAGAGTTGCGGAGATGGGGAAACAGATAAGTGAAGACTACGCAGGTAAAGATATAATTATGGTTGGAATACTCCGTGGAGCGGCAATTTTCTATGCTGACTTGGCAAGGGAAATAAGCTTGCCGGTACATATGAATTTTATGGCTATATCCTCTTACGACTTAAGCTCTATATCATCTGGCGCTGTCAGGATAAACTACGATTTAGAAGAGGATATAACAGGCAAAGACGTCATTATTGTTGAGGACATAATAGATACCGGTCTTACACTTAAATATCTTTATGAAAACTTAGAGGCCAGAGGCCCTAAGTCTTTAAAGACATGCTGTTGCCTTGACAAACCGTCGAGGAGGAAAGTTGAATTCAAGCCAGATTATGTAGGATTTGAAGTACCGGATGAATTTATCGTTGGCTATGGTCTTGACTATGCTCAAAAATACAGGAATTTGGAATATTTAGGAGCACTAAAAGAGGAAATTTATAGGTGTTAGCATTGCTAAAAAAAATGAATAATGATAAAATGTTTTATTAAGAGTAAATTTAAGGAGGAATTTATATAGTGAAGAAATCAATTCGCGGACCGCTTGTTTATCTTATTGCTATCGTTTGTGTGATATTGATTATCAGTTATTTAGGAATTGGCGGAAACGCGAAAGATAAAAAAATTGAATATTCTCAATTTTTGGAGCATGTAAAAGAGGGTAATATAAAGGAAATTGCTATTATTAACGACCAAGTAGACCTTCAAATAGTTGGTATTTATAATGATACAGAAATAGAAGATAAAAATTTCCCCAGTGATTACGACTTTTATGCATATATATCAAGTGAAGAAGTTTTAAGAAATGATATACAGGCCATAACAGGACAAACAGATCCTGAAAAATATGGATTTAATATAAGATATACAGCTACTATAAGGCCGGGGCTTTTAGAGAGTATTTTGCCATACCTTATCATATTGGGTGCTGCAGGAATATTTATGTATTTCTTATTGAAGCAAACCCAGGGAGGAAACAACAAGGCTATAGCTTTTGGCAAGAGCAGGGCAAGGCTAGCGGATAACGAAAAGAGCAAAAAGACATTTGCTGATGTTGCAGGTGCAGACGAGGAAAAAGAGGAACTGCGAGAAATAGTAGACTTTTTGAGGAGCCCTGATAAGTTTACTAAACTCGGTGCAAGGATACCAAAAGGCGTATTGTTGATTGGACCTCCTGGAAGTGGTAAAACACTGCTTGCCAAGGCTGTTGCCGGAGAGGCAAATGTTCCTTTCTTCAGCATAAGCGGCTCTGACTTCGTGGAACTTTTTGTCGGTGTTGGCGCTTCGCGTGTACGTGATTTGTTTGAAACCGCTAAGAAAAGCATGCCGTGCATAGTATTTATAGATGAAATCGATGCTGTCGGGCGGCACAGAGGAGCTGGCATGGGCGGAGGCAACGATGAAAGAGAGCAGACTTTGAACCAGTTGCTGGTCGAGATGGATGGATTTAATGCCAACGACGGAATAATTATAATGGCTGCTACAAACAGGGTAGATACATTAGACCCGGCATTGATGAGACCGGGCAGATTTGACAGGCAGATAATCGTCAATTATCCGGATATAAAGGGCAGAGAGGATATTTTAAAAGTCCATTCGCGCGGCAAACCGTTAAACCCTGAAGTTGATTTAGGAGTTATAGCAAAGAGGACTGTTGGCTTTACAGGTGCGGATCTAGAAAACGTACTAAACGAGGCCGCAATACTCACTGCACGCAGAAATAAAAAAGATATAGGCATGAGTGAAATCGAAGAAGCAATAACGAGAGTTATTGCCGGCCTTGAAAAGAAGAGCCATGTAGTTACGGAAGAAGATAAGAGGATAACTGCCATCCATGAGGTTGGGCACGCCATTTGCGCAAAGGTACTTCCGCATGGAGACCCTGTCCATGAGATATCTATAATACAACGCGGTATGGCCGCAGGATATACTATGACCCTTCCTGAAAAGGAGAAGTCGCATGTACTTAAAAATAAGATTTTAGACGACATAGTTATGATGCTTGGCGGCAGGGCTGCTGAAAGTATTTTATTAAGTGATATTTCGACAGGTGCGATAAACGACTTGCAGCGTGCAACAGAACTTGCGAAAAACATGGTCATTAAATATGGAATGAGCGATTCAATAGGGCCAGTTTATCTGGCGGACAACGAGGAGATATTCCTAGGTAAAGAATTTGGCCATATCAAGGGTTATAGTGATAAAACCGCATCAGTTGTAGACAGCGAGGTAAAACGTATCTTGGAGGAATGCTTTGAAAAGGCAAAAAGCATATTAAGAGAGAACGTTACTAAGTTAAATAAGATATCCATAATTTTAATGGAAAAAGAAAAATTATACGGAGAAGAATTTGAAACACTTTTCTCCGGGGAAACTATATAATTATAACAATAAAAATGCACCGATTGAGGTGCATTTTTATTTAAAGTCTTAAGGGAAAACATTATGATTTGGGATTTACATATTCATACAAGTATGTCTGATGGAACGATGGCACCTAGGGAAGTAGTAAATTATGCTAATAAAAAGGGAGTGGGAACGCTTGCCATAACAGACCACGATTGTATAAGCGGGGTAGCCGATGCCAAAGACGAGGGGGAAAAGTGCGGAATTAGAGTTATCCCCGGAATCGAGCTAAGTATTGAGACTTCGCGTGAGATACATATATTAGGCTATAATATAGATTTTAAAAATGATGAGTTAAACAATAGTTTATTAAATCTTCAGCAGTCCCGCGAAGGGCGTGTTAAAAAAATAGTTGATAAACTTAAGTTAAAAGGTATTAATATCAGTTTAGATGATATATACGGGTATTCTATGGGCAAGTCTGTTGGGAGGCTGCATATAGCAAAAGTACTTAAGGACAAGGGCTACGCGGATAGTATTGATGATGCTTTTAATAAGTACTTAAAGGTAGGGGCTTTAGCTTATGTGCCAAGGCAGAGGCTAACATCTAAACAGGCTATAGATATGATAAAATCATCCGGCGGTTTTGCATGCCTTGCACATCCGTTATTGTTCGGAAGCGGAATAAGAAGGCTTGTAAAAAACTTAACCGAAATGGGAATAACTGCAATTGAAGCATATTATCCTTCTCATAATAAGCAAATGACGGAGTTTTATGTTTCGCTGGCTAAAAAAAGCGGGCTTTTTGTTACATGCGGCAGTGATTTTCACGGAGTTAACCGGGTGGGATTTGACATTGGATCGACTTACAAAGAAGACAATTATTTGCTTAAAAGCTTAGATGAGCTTTTTGAAAAATCATAATACTTTTTGCAATATTAGAGTTTCAAATGTTGTAATATATACTCTTAAATGGTATTATGTATATGATAATAATTATCATATCAGTTTTATAAAATAACACCTATAGAAGGGACGCGACATATGTTATCAAAAGATGGTGATATCAAGATTTTTGCCGGATCCTCGGGGTTGTCTTTTGCACAAAAGATGTGCAAATATATCGGGGCAAAAATCGGGGATTCGGAAGTAATTACATTTTCAGATGGAAACATATTTATAAGAATCAAGGAAACAGTAAGAGATAAAGACGTATATTTAGTACAGCCAATCGGTATGAACCCAAATGATGAATTTGTAGAAATATTGTTCTGGATGGACGCATTTAAGCGCGCAAGTTGTAATTCGGTTACTGCGATTATACCATATTTCGGTTATGCTAAAGGAGATAAAAAAGACGAACCGAGGGTTTCTATCAGGGCACGCATATGTGCAGACTGCATCGAGGTCGCAGGAGCAGACAGGGTTATAACCATGGATCTTCACAGCGTGCAAGTTCAAGGATTTTTTAAAAAGCCAGTAGACCACTTATATGCTATGCCAATACTTTGTGAGTATGTACGTAGCATGGATATCATGGATAATTTAGTTGTCGTATCACCGGATGCAGGGTATGCTAAATCGGCAAGAAAATTTGCAGACTATTTAAATACACCCGTTGCAATAGGGGATAAAACCAGGGTCGCACATGACGAAAATGCAAAAATTTTAGATATCATCGGAGATGTTAAAGGCAAGAACTGTCTCATAGTCGATGATTTTTCAATTTCAGGCGGAACTTTGATAGACCTGTCAAAACGTTTAAAACAGCTTGGCGCAAAGCGTATTATCGCATGCCTTTCACATATGATTTTACGGGAAAAAGGTGTTAAAGCGATAGAAGAAAGCCCTATAGAACATGTAATAGGTACGGATACAGTCGATAATCCGTGGATACTTAAGAGCAAGAAGATTTCTATAGTTTCGGTGGCGCCGCTTTTCGCAGAAACAGTTATGCGCGTTCATAACCGTGAGTCTGTAAGCCCTTTGTTTTCATCGCTTCCAGTACGTATTAAGGATTCTATATGTACTAAAGGGGAAAAATAATTAACTTAAATAAAAAAAGCGGATGTACCGCTTTTTTTATTTAAGTTAAATTATTGTAATAATTTTAAAGACAATTTATTTACATTACCTGGCCCTAACGTCAGAACTACGTCTCCGCTTTTAGCATGCTTTTTAATGTATTCGTTTATTTCGTCAAAGCATTTTAGATATATCGCAGGTGTATTTTCAGATATTGCCTTAACTAAATCCGTTGCATGAATAGTCCCGTCGTCCTTTTCACGGGCACCGCAGATATCTGGCACTAGGACTATGTCGGCACCGACAAATGCGGTTGCATATTTATCTTTTAATGTCTTAGCGCGTGAAAACAAGTGACACTGGAATACGACGAACAGTTTCTTTTTAGGATAATTCCGGCATGCATCTATACACACTTTTATTTCTGTAGGATGGTGTGCATAATCGTGGATTACGGTGACGCCGTTTCTTACGCCCAGCACCTCAAACCGGCGTTTGGTAAGGGTGTAGGTCAAAAGTGAAGCCGCTATTTGTTCTATGCTTAAGTTAAACAATTCATGTGCAACCGATATAGCTGCAAGTGAATTGACTACGTTATAAGTACCGGGGATGTTCAATATTACTTTCCCAGAAAAAGCCCCTTTAATAAACAGATCGTAACTTACATTACCCATTTTATCAAAAGTGATATTTTTTGCGTAATAATCGTTAGATTCTTTTAATCCATATGTTATATTCGGTGCTGTCAACTCACCTAAAAGCTTTACTACCATAGGTTCATCGCCACAGCCGAACACTATGCCAGTTTCATCTACTTTTAAGGCAAATTGTTTGAATGTCTGGTAGATATGGTCAATATCCCTATAACAATCAAGGTGGTCATCGTCTATATTGTTTATCAAAACATGGGATGGCTTTAATTTCAAGAAGCTCTGGACATACTCGCAGGCCTCGGTTAAAAAGATATCCGAGTTTCCTATTTTGATGCCCCCGTTTAATTGCTTGACAAGGCCGCCGACATGGACTGTTGCATCTATATTGCAATAAGATAATATTATCGCCAGCATAGACGTTATAGTGGTTTTACCATGGCAGCCGGATATACCGATAACAGTCTTATAAAGCTCGCTTATATGGCCTAAAAGAGTAGATCTTTTCATCAATGGTATGTTTTTTTCTTCGGCACGCATATATTCACAATTATCGGGTTTAACGGCAGCAGTATAAACAACCAAGTCAACTCCATCAACATTATCAGGAGAATGGCCTATTTTAAAATTTATACCTGCATTTGAGAGAAGCTTGGTATAAGATGATTCACTTATGTCGGATCCAGTTACATGAAACCCCATATTATGTAAAATAAGAGCCAAACCAGACATGCTGCACCCGCCTATACCTATGAAGTGGACGCGTTTTGTCGGCAGATTTAATAGTTTGTTGTTTGACATATATTAAAAAGTACCTCATAATAATAAATTTTAACAATTCATTATATGTCAAATGCATATCAAATATCAAGTAAAATAAATTATAACTTTTATTTAAGGCAAAAGTTTTGTATAATTTAGGAGAAAGTATGAGGGGATTTTTATGGATAAGTTAACGAGAAAAGAACGGATTGTGTTTTTGACTACAGAATTTATAAAAAATGCAGGACGGGTTTATTCTCTAAGTGAATTTTGCCAATTATTTTCTTGTGCTAAATCTACTTTAAGCGAAGACCTTCAAATAATTAAAAACGCATTTTCAAAAGGCGGACAAGGCGAATTGTTAATCAAGCCGGGCAAAAATGGCGGCGTTAAGTATATGCCGTTCATGAATATGGATTTTGAAAAAGAATTTTTGGAAAATACTGCTAAGGTCTTCTGCGATAAAAACCGCATACTTCCAGGCGGGTTCATCTATATTACAGATGTATTGCTAAATACAGATACACTAAAGCCTATTGGTGAAATATTGGCTTCCCGTTTTAGACATTTACATATAGATTATATTGTAACGGCAGAGACAAACGGGATCTCTGTTGCGCTTTCCGTCGCACAAGTATTGAAAAAGCCTGTGGTAATAGCCAGAAGGTTAAGCAAGATAATAGAGGGTTCTATAGTTACGATAAATTATTTAAGCGGAACAACGAGAAAATTGCAAACTATCTCGATAGCTAAAAGGGCTATGCTGCCAAAGAAAAAGGCATTGATTATAGATGACTTTATAGCCGGCGGAGGGACAGTAAGGGCCATCAGTGATATGGTGAATGAATTCGATGTAAGCGTTGAGGGCATAGGCTGTGTAATATCGACTATGTACCCTGAAAAGAAGAAAGTAAAAGGATTTGAGTCTCTTTTTACATTGTATGAGGTTGATGAGGAGAACCAAATTATTCGACTTTTGCCAAATATACATGAAAATAGCACTTTAGGAAAGTAATAGATGTAAATTTTTAATAATATTAAGTTTTTTAATATAAAAAAAAGGATAATTCTATTAAATGTAGAATTTTATTAAATAATATGGACTTTCTAACAGTTATCCAATCTTGGAGGTAAATCGAATGAAAATCACAGATATTCGCATTAGGAAAGTTGGCATAGCCGGAAAGATGAAAGCAATAGTTTCGGTTACCTTCGACGACATGTTTGTAGTACACGACATCAAAGTAATCGAAGGACAAAACGGCAATTTTATTGCAATGCCTAGCAGAAAGACGCCTACTGGTGAATATAAGGATATAGCGCATCCTATTAATTCAGAAGTACGTGAACAACTGCACACCGCTATACTTGAAAAGTATGAGAGCATGTCTGACGACAATGTAGAGACAAACGAGTAAAAACTAAATTAGTAGAAAATTATTTTTGAGGAAGCGGAAACGGGCTATCTATATCTATGCCCGTTTTTTGTATGTAAAAGGTTTTCTAAATATAGTTTTATGATATAATTACTATTAGACTATAAAAAGGGAGCGATTAAAAAGGTGAGCGATAGCGATATTATAACAGTCATACTAGCGGCTGGAGAAGGTACACGAATGAAATCATCAAAGCCAAAGGTCATGTTTAGTGCACTTAATAAGCCGCTTTTAGGATGGGTAAAGGATGCGGTTTTCGAAGCGGTAAACGGTGAAATCATAGCCGTTGTCGGAAAAGGGGTAGATGAAGTCAAGGCTTATTTCAAAGATGACATTAAGTATGCACATCAAAGCGAACGTCTAGGATCCGGCCATGCAGTTATGTGCGCTTCATCGCTTTTTGAAGGCAAAGGCGGTTACATACTTATTTTAGCAGGAGATTCTCCTCTTATTACACCCAAAACAATTAAAGAGCTAATAGACAAGACGAGAAACGAAAATTACGATGCGTGTCTTTTGTCTGCAGCATTTGAAGATGCAACGGGATATGGGAGAATAGTTAAGGACAAAAACGGATTAGTTGAAAAAATAGTTGAACATAAAGATGCAACAGAAGAGCAGCTTAACATAAAAGAGATAAACGCTTCTGTTTACTGTGTAAAAGAAGAACTTTTATCGCAATGTTTAAAACAGATAAGGCCGGTAAATGCTCAGGGCGAATATTATCTGACAGACATAGTAGAGTTGCTTTATAAGCAGGGCAAAAAAGTTGCGAGTATGCAAGTAAAAGATACTGCAGAATGCATGGGTGTTAATACGCGTGTACAGCTTGCCCAAGTAAGTGAAGTTTTAAGGATGCGTGTTTTAGAAAAACTCATGCTTAACGGGGTAACTATAATTGACCCTAAAAATACGTATATAGATGCAGATGTTAAAATAGGTACTGACAGTATAATATATCCAAATGTGACTTTGGAAGGCAACACAGTCATAGGTGAGGGAACGATACTTTACCCGGGTAGCCGGATAGCAGATTCTAAAATAGGTTCTAATACTAAGATACAAAATTCAGTTATACTTGAAAGCTTGGTTGGGGATAACACGATAGTCGGTCCTTTCGCATATTTAAGGCCGGAATCTAATATCGGGAATAACTGCCGCGTGGGCGATTTTGTAGAGGTTAAGAATGCATATATTGCAGACGGAGCCAAGGTTTCTCATTTAACTTATGTAGGAGACGGAGAAATCGGAGAAAAAACCAATGTGGGATGTGGCGTTGTATTTGTCAATTATGACGGGTCTAAAAAATGCAGGACACATGTAGGCAAAAACTGCTTTATAGGATGTAATGTCAATTTAATAGCGCCGGTTTCAATCGGGGACGGTTCTTATATAGCTGCTGGCAGCACCGTGACCAGTGATGTGCCGGAAAACAGCCTTTGCATAGCACGCTCCCGCCAAACGATAAAACAGGATTGGGACGGTATAGTTAAGAAGGAAAAATAAAAGGGGATATTGATGAAGAAGGCAATACTTTTTGATCTGGATGGTACACTTTTGCCTCTTGACATGGATATTTTTATTAAAAAATATTATGAGCTAATTAAAAAGAGTATGGTTTTGGAAGAGGCGGGGATAGACATAAAGACCTTTAACGATGCCGTTTGGCATATGTTTAAAGAGAGGCACCCAGATAAAACCAATGAACAGGCTTTCAATGATAAGCTAGAAGAGCTGGCCCAAGTAAAAAGAGATATCTTTGAGCCGGTTTTTGATTCCTTTTACGAACGTTATTACGACGAAGTCAAACAAGTAACGCGAAAAGAGGATATATGCAGGGAAGCTGTAGACATAGCTAAATCTAAAAACTACAAGCTTATTTTAGCGACTAACCCAGTTTTCCCAAAAAACGTAACGATAAAACGCATTAACTGGGCTGGTTTTTCACCGGAAGAATTCGATTATATTTCGTATATAGATAATACACATTTTTCAAAGCCGGATTTAGATTATTATTCTGAGATTTTGGATAAAAATAACCTTTTGCCGAAAGAATGTATCATGATAGGCAACAGTACAAAAGAGGATATGTGTGCGGCTAAACTTGGAATGGATGTGTTTATAATAACAGAGCACTTAGTAGGCAATAAAGAGGAGGTAGCAGAATGTCCTTCAGGAGGGTATTTGGATTTTCTAAATTACATAAAAGACCTGCCTCAGATTTAAAGAGCAATCTAAAAAATGCGCAATATTATATTTTCGGTCTTGGCAATATAGGATCAAAATATAGGCATACAAGACATAATGCAGGATTTGACATAATAGATATTATATTGAAAAAATATCCATCCGCCTCGCTTTTTAAGTTAAAAGGCGAACTTTTTTCGTGCGAAATAAACGGCAAGAATATAGCTTTAATAAAGCCGCAGACATTTATGAATTCAAGCGGAGAATGTGTTTTGGAAGTTGTTAAGGCATATAAAGTACCTTTAAATAAGATAATAGTAATAAGTGACGATGTAGATTTGTCGGTTGGGAAAATCAGGATAAGGCAGCGCGGAAGCGCAGGTACGCATAACGGGCTTAGGTCTATTGTAGATTATTTGGACAGTGAAGATTTTGCGCGAGTGCGCGTTGGCATTGGAAAACCTAACGGAGATATGATAGAACACGTCCTTGGAAGATTTGATGAAAAAGAAAGAAATGATGTTTTAAGCGGATACGAAAATGCGTCAGATGCAGTCATTTCTATAATAACTGAGGGGGTAGACAGAGCACAGCAGCTTTTTAATTAGATGGTGAATGGCAGGTTATAAGTTGCATAATCAAATATATGAGCAGCTTTTTAAAGACAAAAATATAAGCTGTCTAAACGATATGATACGGGGAGGGCAAACGCCTTGCTCGGTTTTTAGCGTTAGCGATGGTCTACGCCCGTTTTTATTAAAAGGGCTTTCTGAAAGCACAGGGAGGCAGATTTTATATATAACTCAAAACGATTATCTTGCGCTTACCATGAAAAACAGGATAGAAAACTCCATATTTTTTCCGGAGCGCGATTTACAGCTTCGCCCGGGGGTAATAAAAAGCCAGGAAAGTACGCAAAAGAGGATACAAGCTCTTTTAAGCGTAGATTCCGCACAAATTGTTACTGCGGGGTTATCTGCTTTTACCGAAAAACTTATACCCAAAAGCACGCTTTATGGCGCTACGATAAAGATAAGCTCAGGCGCTACCTTTAATATAGACGATATCATAAACTCGGCTATATCTTTAGGATATGAGAGGATATCGAATGTAGAGACTGCCGGGCAGATAGCACGCCGAGGCGATATACTGGATTTTAGCCCTAAACAGGACAAAGCATATAGAATAAGCTTTTTTATGGATAATGTAGAAAAGATAAACAGCTTCGATATGTCTACACAGCGCTCTAACAAAGAGGAGTTAGATTCTGTTTATCTGACAGCAATGACAGAAGCTATTTTAGATGAAATGGCGATAAATAATGCTAAAAAGTATTTTTTAGACGAGTTAAAAAGGGTAGGCAAAAACAGTGAATATTCCCTAATGTCGGCTAAAATCAAGGAGTATTTAGATTTAATCGAGAATTCTCGCAGCATAGATGACATGAGGAATTATATCTATGCAATATACCCACCGACCAGCCTTATAGATTATCTTAATAACCCGATAGTTATATTCGATTCGTTTTCATCATTGGTTAAAGTCAAAGAAATAAAAGACGAAGAGTTTGTAGATTCGCTTTTCATGCTAAAAAAAGTAAACATGGATTTTAGCGGACAGCAGGAACTATTCTTTTCACTCAATGAACTTTTGATAAAAGATGTAGATTTTATAGATTTTTGCAGTATAAAAAAGAGCAGTTTGATACAAAGTGTGGCAGAAATAAATTTAAACTCGAGAAATGTGATTAGATACGATGGCAGGCTGGACTTATTAAAAGAGGATCTAATCAACAGGGCAAACGCCGGATTTACCACATATCTTTTTTGTTCAAAAGAAAATAGAATAAAAACCTTAAAAAATGCCCTTAAAGAGCCTCTCGCAAACGGAAAGGCAATTTTGGCAGACGGTGAAATCAAGATGGGGTTCGAATTAGCTGCGCAAAAAATAAACGTGCTAAGTGAAGAAGATATTTTTGGCAGCAAAAAATCTGTAGTTAAAACTCAAAAACAGGGAAACGGCCTGGATATATTCGATTTGTCTGTCGGGGATATAGTTGTACACACTGTATATGGGAGAGCAAAGTATTTAGGTATAAAGACGCAGACAGTTGATAAAAAGACGTGTGATTACATCATACTTTCATTTTTAGGCGACGATAAGCTGTATATACCAACGGCACAAATAGACAAGATACAAAAGTACGTCGGCACTTCCGATAATCCAC
Source organism: Eubacteriales bacterium (assembly GCA_041390245.1). Taxonomy (NCBI): domain Bacteria; kingdom Bacillati; phylum Bacillota; class Clostridia; order Eubacteriales; species Eubacteriales bacterium. Next base: position 456,287 of record JAWKQI010000001.1, on the reverse strand, counting down.
CAAGGCTATCAAGGCTTGGATCCCGTGAATGGGCAAACCAGAAGACGAAGGCGAAAGAATCTTTAAAAAAGCTTGCGGGCAGTTTGCTTTTGGTTTATGCCGAGAGACAGAGCAAGCAAGGGTTTAGTTATGGCGAAGATACTGTATGGCAAAGGGAATTTGAACAAGCATTTGAATATGAGGAGACCCCGGGGCAACTGCGCGCAATAGAAGAGATAAAGGCAGATATGGAAGGCCAGGGCATTATGGACAGGCTTTTATTGGGCGATGTAGGATACGGCAAGACGGAAGTAGCGGCGCGGGCGTGTTTTAAAGCGGTATCTAATAAAAAACAATGCGCAATATTAACACCGACGACTCTTTTATGCCGGCAGCACTACGAAACGTTTAAAAAGCGTTTTAAAAATTTTGGGTTCAATATAGCGATGTTATCTAGATTTGTATCTCCGGCTGAGGCCAAAAAGAACATAGCATCAGCAGCAAATGGGAACACCGATATAGTCATCGGCACACACAGGCTATTATCAAAAGACGTAAGATTTCACGACTTAGGACTTTTGATAATAGATGAGGAGCAGCGTTTTGGGGTTAACCACAAAGAAAAGATAAAGCAATTGAAAAGAACAGTAGATGTATTGACCATGACTGCAACACCGATACCCAGGACTCTTGAAATGTCCATGATCGGTATACGCGATTTATCTACAATAGATACGCCAATAGAAGAAAGGCTTCCCGTTCAAACTTATGTATCCGAATTCAGCGTAGAACTTTTAACAGAAGCTATTTTAAAGGAAAAACAGCGTGGAGGGCAGGTGTTTTTAGTTGTTCGCCATATATCTTTAATGGATGACGTAGCTAGTATGATTAAAGACAATATTCCCGACGCAACGTTTTTAATGGCACATGGAAGAATGGACAAGGATGAACTTGAGGACGTAATGGAGAAATTTATTTCCGGTGAATATGACGTGCTTATATGCACGACTATAATAGAATCCGGCATAGACATGCCTAAAGTAAATACTATCGTTGTTTACGAGGCGGATAAATTTGGCCTAGCACAGCTATATCAGTTAAGAGGCAGAGTAGGCAGGAGCTACTTAAGGGCATATGCTTATTTTACATACATAAAAGACGATTATATGACGATGGATGCAGAAAAACGCCTTATGACTATAAAAGAATTTACAGAGTTAGGTGCCGGCTTTAAGATAGCGCTTCGTGATTTAAAGATACGCGGAGCTGGGAACCTTTTAGGAGCAGAACAAAGCGGACATATGAATACGATAGGATACGAGATGTACCTAAAATATATGAAAGAAGCGGTAAGCGAGTTAAAGGGCAACCCAATAGAAATAGAGAAGGAAACTACAATAGAAGTTAATTTGGATGCGCATATAAGCGCCAGTTATATCGAAGATGAGAAGCAAAGGCTTGAGATTTATAAAAGAATAGCAAGTATTTCAGATATGAACAGCGCTAAGGAACTAAAGGAAGAATTGGCAGATAGGTTTGGGAAAGTTATAAAGCCAGTTGAAAACCTTATTATAATTTCATTGTTGCGCTTGATTGCATCTAAAAAGGGTATAGAGAGCATAATACAAAAAAGGGACGGGTTTTATATAAAATTCTTTTACGACACGCAGCTTGATACCAGTATATTTATGGGCGCATTAGAAAGATATGGGAGCAAAGTATCTATAAGGCAGCGGGAAAAGCCGTATTTTTTAAACCAGAGAAAAAATCGATGAAATTGTTAATAGATTTTTTAAATAATATTAATTGCATAATATGATAATTTAAAGTAAAATGAATAAGATATTTCACAAGTTCCGGAGGTGCAAATGAAAAGTTTTAAAAGGATGATTTCTATATTGCTTGCAATTACTATGATACTTGCAGTTGCAGGTTGTGGAAGTGAGACAACCGAGACAGATCCAACTAAAATCGTTATTGCAAAAATAAATGATGATACTTACATATATAGAAGTGATGTAGATAAACGGTCTGAATATATTGCAACACAGTATGCGTATTATTTTGGCTCAGATGTCGATACCATAATGGCCGACGAAGATATGGAAACGACGATTAAAAATACCGCATTAGAACAACTCGTTGAAGAAGCAGTGATATTTGAAAAAGCCAAGGAGCTAGGGCTTTATGAATTAACTGATGAAGAAAAAACTGCGATAAAGACCGAAGTCGATGAATCCATGGATTTAGTCCGTGAAGAAATAAGAGCTGATCTTCAGGAAAGCATAGATAACGGTGAGGTGATAGACGATATTGATGCCGAGGTTGAAGCACAGTTTAATGAAAGAATGGAAGCCAGCGGGCTTACTTATGACGAGTATCTAGAAGAATATTATAAATCAAAGATTACTGAAAAGGTATCAGCAGAAGCGCTAAAAGACGTTGACATAACTGATGAAGAACTAAAAGAAGATTATGACGAAATGCTTGCAGAGCAAAAAGAAGCTATAGATGCGGATCCATCCAGTTTCATGACATATTATGATGACGGTATATATCTTTATGTTCCGGAAGGTGTAACAAGAGTCTATCAGATACTTATGTCTGTTTCAGATACTGTGACAAGCGCGGTAGAAGAAGTTTATAGCACGGACAAGGAAACGGCTTTTGGCATGATGGCAACAGAACTTGCAGCGATAAAGCCAAAGGCTCAGGAGGCTTTGAATAAAGCAAAAGCCGGTGAAGATTTTAAAGAGCTTATGAAGGAATACGGCAACGACACATTCTTTGATACAGAAGAGGGATTAAGCCAGGGATATATTATTATAAAGGATAACGAGAATACCGACTATTATGAGGAGTTCCAAGATGCTGCTGAAGCTTTAGACGTTGGGCAAGTATCTGATCTCGTAGTAACTCCTTACGGGTACCATATACTATACTGCTTTGAAAAGATTGAAGCCGGTGAAAGATCTTTTGATAGTGTTAAAGAATCTCTTTATAATACGGAATTAGATGCAAAAATATCGACTGAATGGTCTGACCTTAAAGACCAATGGATAGACGAAGCTAACATCGAGTATCATAAAGAAGATATGTTTACTGATCTTACTTCGGACAGTGATGAGACGGAAGTTTCAACATCGCCTTCAAGCAGCGATACGACAACTGAAGAATAAAAAATATTTATTAAAATAAAAGCCTTTAATAAGGCTTTTATTTTAGTATAGTTTTAAATAACTAACATAAGATAAAAAGGCAGCCGTTGCCATTTTCTAGTAGGTTTGGTAGTATTATAAATATGGTGAAAAATAAATTTATATTATATGTTAAAAACAACAAAAAATCTGTTATTAAAATAGTTTCTATTATTATATTTCTTGCCATAATGGTATGGATTACTATTCAGCTTATGCCTATAGTATCTAAGTTAATGCAGGGAGCGGAAAGGGAAGAGTATATAGCTGCTATAAAAAGCAGAGGTTTTATAGGTTGGCTTACTGTATTTGGTATACAGATACTTCAGGTAATTGTAGCGCTGGTCCCTGGTGAACCAGTAGAGGTTTTTGCCGGCTTAGTTTATGGTGCGTGGGGCGGACTTTTAACCTGCCTTGCAGGAGTTCTTATAGGTTCCATAATAATATTTTATTTGGTCAAGCTTTTAGGGTATTCTTTCGTAGCATCGATATTTGAAGGCAAAGAACTTAAAAAACTTGCATTTTTAAAGAATGAAAAAAAGCTTGAATGGATAATATTTATATTATTTTTTATACCAGGCTCGCCAAAGGATATACTCACATATGCAGTAGGGTTTACTCCTATCAAACCGATGAGGTTTTTTGTTATTTCCACAATTGCACGGATACCTTCTATAATTACGTCTACCTACGCCGGTTCTATAATAAACGATGGAAGATGGCTTAAATTTGCAATTATATACGGGATAACGGCGGTAGTCACACTGGCTGGAGTATGCATCTATAAAAAGATAATGAAAAAATTTGGCAGTAAATCTAAAGATGAGGAAGATTTAGATGATACAGACATAAGCGATGTAGAACCGGATATAAGCAGCAGATAAACTTTTTACTGCCCACCATTTTGTTTTCTACCGTTTATGGGATGTATAATCTTTAATATTAAGCGAAATATAAAGCTTAAAAGCTTTGTATATAGATTTAAATTTTAAAGGAGAAAAACAATGGGGAAGGTAGATTTTACTAGAAAAGTATCTATAATTGGGGCTGGCAACGTTGGCGCTACGGCGGCTTATGCTTTATTATTAAGCAGGATTTGCAGTGAAATAGCTATAGTTGATATCAATAAAGACAAAGCCTATGGAGAAGCACTTGATTTAAAACACGCGACATCTTTTTCAGGACATGTAAAAGTATATAGCGGGGAATATTCAGCCTGTGCAGACTCAGATGTAATAGTTCTGTGCGCAGGAGTGGGCAGAAAGCCGGGGCAGACCAGAATTGACCTTGCAAAGACAAATATATCTATTGCAAGAGACGTTATGGGGAGTATTTTAAAGTATAATAAAGATCCGCTGCTTCTGGTTGTTTCAAACCCGGTAGATATAATTACTTATGTACTTAAAAAGGAGTATAATTTATCTGCTAACCGTGTTTTTGGAACTGGTACAAGCCTAGATACTGCCCGCTTTAAGTCTTATCTTGGAGAGAGCCTTAATATAAGCCCTGAGGATGCAGATGCATTTATAATAGGTGAGCACGGCGACAGCCAGGTGCCTATTTGGAGCTCTGCAACAGCTGCTGGGGCACCGATAGTAGATATGCTTAATAATGCTGGAATTAGCCGCGAAGATATATTTAATCAGGTACGTACAAGCGGGGCAAAGATAATAAGTGGAAAATCCGCAACGTTTTATGGCATTTCTTCTGTAATTGTAAAGATATTATCTGGTATATTGGGTGATCAAAATATAATTATGCCGTTATCAAAAGTAATGGACAGCGAGATGGGCATAAGTGACGTTGCATTATCAATGCCATATGTTGTTAATAAAAATGGCATTGACAGAATGGTAAGCATTTCTATGGACGAAAAAGAGCTTGCAGCTTTTGCCAGCTCAGCAGAAAAATTAAAAGAAGCAATCAAAGATCAAGTATAAATTTTTAATGAAGGAAATTGAAAGAGGTCTGACAAAATGGACATAAAAAAAGAAGCACTTAGACTACATGAAGAATGGAAAGGCAAAATTGAAGTTATAAGCCGGCCGGATATAAGCAACAAGAGAGAACTTGCTATCGCATATACACCGGGTGTTGCAGAACCGTGCCTTGAAATATCAAAAAATACTGATTTATCGTATAAATATACAAGACGAGGTAATTTGGTAGCAGTTATAACAGATGGGACTGCTGTACTAGGGCTAGGGGATATAGGCCCCGAAGCGGGTATGCCGGTGATGGAGGGCAAATGCTGCCTTTTTAAGACTTTTGCAAATGTAGATGCATTTCCGCTCTGTATCAAAAGCAAGGAAGTTGACGATATAGTTAAAACTGTTAAATTGCTTGAAGGAAGTTTTGGCGGGATAAATCTAGAGGATATATCTGCACCGAGATGTTTTGAAATAGAGAGAAAGCTAAAAGAAATTTGCGACATACCGGTATTTCACGACGACCAGCATGGGACTGCAATAGTATGTGCGGCTGCTATGATAAATGCACTTAAGATAGTAAAAAAAGACATAGGAAATATCAGCGTTGTCGTAAGCGGCGCCGGGGCTGCTGCAATATCTGTGACACGGCTGCTTATGACTATGGGGTTAAAAGACGTCGTTCTTTGTGACAGGAAGGGAGCCATTTACGAGGGGAGAGATTCTCTAAATCCTGAAAAAGAGGAAATGGCTAAAATATCTAATAAAAGTATGAAAAAAGGTTCTTTGGCAGATATACTTAAAGGCGCGGATGTATTTTTTGGGCTCAGTACTGCTAATATATTGTCAAAAGATATGGTTAGGACAATGGCAAAAGACCCTGTTATTTTTGCAATGGCGAATCCAGTTCCAGAGATTATGCCGGACGATGCCAAAGAGGCGGGGGCAAAGGTCATCGGTACCGGAAGGAGCGATTTTGCCAATCAGATAAACAACGTTCTCGCATTCCCAGGTATATTTAAAGGCGCACTCAATGTCCGGGCAAGAGATATAAACGATGAAATGAAGATAGCTGCCGCGTATGCCATAGCTTCTATAGTTAAAGAAGATGAATTGAATCCGGATTACATAATACCAGATCCGTTTAATAAAAAGGTTGTTAAGGTCGTTGCGGAGGCGGTTGCCAAAGCTGCCAGAGATTCGGGAGTTGCTAGAATTTAGTTTTTGATTAAAAGCGGCTCTAAGAGCCGCTTTCCTTTAAATATAGCTTATTATTTAATTTTATGTTATATTTACAAGTATTAGCTATATATATAAAATTAAAAAGGGATATGAATTTAGTTTGAACCAAACGGTTAATCCTAACAAAACAAATAGCAATAAAAACACTACGAGCAAAGTCCTCACTTTATCCTTTTGCATTTTTTTGCTTTCGGTAGTTCTTGTTTTGATTGCTATTTTTACGTTATCTGATATAAATGCAAGAAGAGCTGCAAGTATTGAAGTGGATAATTTTGCAGAAAGTGCTTCCTCTCTTCCTGCATGGGAAAATAAAACATCTTATGAGATGCTTAACGAAGACATCACTATAAACACCGAGGAAGACGATAAAGTAGTAGACTCGATTGTTTTGGATAGTGGTCTTACAATAAAAAGTTACTCTAAGGAATGGGGAAAAAGCAAGCTATATAAGCTTTATGATGAACTTTTAAAGAACGAACGCGGAGAGGAGTTCGCGTATCTAAGTGAGATAATAGTTCATTCAGGGGAAGAGCAGGAAAACGTAGTAGGGCAGCAGGAAGAGTATAACGGTAGTGTAAATATGTACTTGAGGCAAAGTGCTTTTCCGGATAATTTTAGTATAGGCTTTGCAGCCAAAATAAGCACAATACATTTATACAATGGAGATGAAAGAACAACAATAGAGAGCATGGCTAAGACTTTAAGCCACGAATACGGGCATTTATATACAAACTACTACATTTTTAAAAATCTGACTGCAAGTGAAATTATGGACAGCGAGTATGTAAAATTACGTGGATTAAATAATTCAGACAAGGTAAGGTACGAAATAACAGACAGCCAAGATTATATGGATAATCACAAGTGGTATATCTATGAGATAGCGGCAGAAGATTATGTAGCTTTGCTAGGTTCACCTACGGCGAGGAGGCAGCTTGATTTTAAAGACGTGTCTGAACGCTTGAGTAGCGAGATCGCAACAGGAGAGAAGGATAAAACCCTTTTAGAAGCAGACAATGCGTTTAATTCTTCCCCGCAGGAAAACATGTCTATCACATTAGCCGAAAAAGTACCTAATTTAGCGGAATATTATTACAGTTTTCTGGATAAAACTGTGTCTAGCAATCAAGCTATAGATGAACAGTTGATAAGCATAACAATAGATGAACAGTCAAAAGAATACTATTTAGAGTCCGGATGGACGACATATATATCTTATAAAATCAATTTTGACCGTCCTTATACACAGGATGGAGTAACATACACACTGGTTGCATACGATGAAAATGATAACTTTATCATGCCGGTAAAAACAGTTACAAAAGATGAAGATGGTGCTGTTATAGGCAATGTGGCAATTTTAAAGAATGGTTACGTTTATAGCCTTGACGATTCACTTGCATCTGGCACAAAGATATTTAGGATCATAGTTATGTTCTCCGATGGGCAGGTATACGCAACTCAGCCATACAAATACACGTTTTAAAGAGGGAAAATAGTTGAAGAGGTTGGTTTTAATACTTATACTTTTATCTTTTGCTATAATTATTGCCGGATGTGCAGATATAAATGTTACATGTGGTGTAGATGATAGCAATAATGCTTTTATTAAGTATGAAATAGAAGTTTCAACAGATCAAGTTGAGGCTAACAATGCAACTTATATAATTAAAACACTCAATACACTCGAAGCCCATTTTAACGACCTTGGTTTTACGACTACAAGGGAAGATTTTTATTTAACTGCAGAGCTAAAGGAGCCATCAGACAATTACGATGCGGCTGTAGATAACTTAAAAAATATGCTCACAGACGAGGACATATCAATATTTTACGACGTATCCGTTCAAAAGATTACTACAGAGTATGAACAGGGATATTATGTTTCCTTAAGCGCTGATTACTCTACCTGGGTTTTGGAAAAAGGCACTGCCTATCTTCCTTCTGAAATCAAGAGCCAAATTGAGGAGTATGCAAGCAGTGAAGCCGGCACCCTGACTTTGATGCTGCCGGCCAACGAGGCTAGCTCCACAAGCGGGCAAGTAAACATCAGCAGATATACGGCAAAGACGAGTGTGCCCATAGTATTAAATAAAGAAATAAGCATAGATTTATCGACAAAAGTATCGGGAGACGGAACTGTTAAAGATAAGCTTTCCGCATCAAATATCATAACTTCTAAAATTATATTTTCTATAATTTTATGCCTGGTTTCTGCCGTATTGCTGGCTATTATGATAATAACGTTAAAAAGGTATTTTAAAGCAAAGAAGAACCACTATTGAGGTATAATATAAATAATGTGCAAAAACAATAAAGCTTATACCATAAAATTGGCAGGACATATGGCGCGAAAAACACCAGTTTTAAACGAGCATGTAAAACTATCAGAGGGTTTTACGTATGAGACTATTCCTTTAAATATAAGTGTGAAAATGGCAGGGAAATCGCATAAAGAAGGCTGCGCTTTATTATACGAAGATTTAAGATATGTAAAAGTTAAGCATCTGGGCTTTGACAATAAGGTACATAATGGTGAATTAGTTGTAAATAAGAGTATTGCTAAAGATACAGTTGAGATTTTTAAAGAGTTATACGACTTAAAATATCCTATAGAAAAGATAATCTTGATAGATGAATACAATGCAGACGACGAGGCCTCTATGGAGGATAACAACTCTTCTGCGTTTAACTTTAGAGTGATAGCTGGGACAGATATGATATCCAAACACGCATACGGGTTAGCCATAGATATAAACCCGCTATATAACCCTTATTTTTCTAAAAAAGGGGTTTTGCCTTTAGGCAGCAGGCACTTTATCGACAGAACACTTGATTTGCCGCATATGATAAACCACGATGATATCTGCTATAAAATATTTTTAAAGCATGGGTTTTATTGGGGCGGAGATTTTGAAGATTTTAAAGACTATCAGCACTTTGAGAAGTAAAAATTTATTTGGTGTATTTTTTTGTAATATCTGAATACCTTAATAGAACTTGATCTATTATCTCATCCCATCCTATGGGAAGCGTTTCATATGCCTTGACGCTTAGATGTTCCTGCAAATTTTTATCCTTTAAAAACATTTCCAATGATTCAAACAAGGACAAAGTAGTATCTACGCAAGTAAGCCCGTTTTCCAGGTTGTTTATATTTTCAGATGCCCCGGTATTTGCTATTGCGATGGCCGGAGTATACATCGCGGCTGCTTCTTGGACAACAAGGCCGGCTGTATCGTAAAGTGAAGGGAATACAAGTATTTTGGCTAAATAATAAAGTGCATCGAGCAACCGTACATCGTCTATATGGCCTGTAAATACACAATGATCATCAATCCCAAGTCTCAAAGCCTTATCTTTAATTTCACTGGTGTCTCTGCCTTGTCCGGCAAATACCAATTGAAAATCAAAGCCGTTTTGTTTAAGCATATTAGCGGCTTCAAGAGTTCTTAGGATGTTTTTCTTCCAGCTCATCTGGCCGACATATAAAAGCATGGGGGCGCCATTTAAATTGTAAAGTTTAGTTACGTCTGAAATGGCTTCTTTATCAAGAGAGCGGATGTTTGTTCCGTTAGGCACAATCTCTATGTTCCCTATATAACCATAGTCTCTTAAAGTCTGTGCCGCATCTTTACTTACAGTCCAGACTTCATCGCATTTTTCATAGAAACTTATTATATATTTAATCCCAACTTTTGAAAGGGGTTTGCTTTTTGTTATTTTATAAAAGTCGTCGTAATACTTGGAGTGGAAAGTGCCTACAAGAGGGATAGATTTTTTCTTGGAAATATAAAGCGCCTCATGGCCGGAGATAAAAGGGCTATGTGCATGAACGATATTTAACTTTATTTCATTAATACGTTTTGAATAATTATAGTCAAGGCGAGGCAAACCAACTTTATATCCCGGCATAGAGCGGAGTGGTTTACCTTTAAAATCTAACATATTAAATTTTGCTGTTTCCGCGTCATCATCATCATCTGCCATTGGGGAGATAACATAACAATTATGTCCCTTTTGGCCAATTATCTGAGCGTAATTATAGACTACACGGGAGACCCCGTCGACTATAGGCAAGAAAGAATCGCTAAATTGACCGATATTCATTAAATCACCCTTCTTATATTATAAATATTTTTTTAAAACATGCAATAAATTTAAAATTTACCTAAAGTAAGATTTTAATGCAAGAAAATCTTTTTTGAAATGCAGCGTGTAAGTTTTAAAAAGTATAAATATAAAAAGATAAATGCAATGAAAAGTATTATAGCCCAAATTGTAGTTGGTTCGGTCATCCTTAAAATGAGTTTTATTATATAACAAGTTAAAAGAGAATTTAAAACAGGTACTAAAAGCCATGAACCAAACCTAAATTTAAAATCAGTGACTTTTATTAGCCTAATTATGCTTAATGTCATATTTACGGATTTCCCGATAAATAATAAGAACAGATATCCTGTTATGCCGTAAATCGGTATTAAGACAAATATAAGTATAGTATTTATTATCGACTCAATTAAGTTATAGCACATGGAATTCACCTGTTGGTTAAGGCCGGTTAAGACGCAGTCTACAACGCAGTCTAAATACATCAATATGGTAAGCGGCGCAAGGATGTTCACAAAATTGGTCACCTGAGGTTCACCGTATATCATAGTACCTATTACATCTGAAAAACAAATGAGTGAACCGACAACTCCGGCTGCAAATAATAGGGTTGTCTTAAAGACCCGATTTAATATTCTATTGATGTTTTTAACGTTATTTGTTTCATGATATTCTGTTAGTTCAGGTATCAAAAGGCCGGCAAAGGCATATAAAAGAGTTTGCGGCAGGTATATTACAGGAAAAACCATTGCATGGACCATGCCATATTGTGAAAGGGCTTCATCGGAACTAAGGCCGTATCGCCTTAAACCAGAGGGAATGAGAAATTGGTTGGCAGAGGTAAGGCCGTTCCTTAAATATGCGCTGCCGGCAATAGGAAGCGATATTTTAAGCATGCGTTTTGTAAGGTCTGTCTTATTGTTATTAGAATATAAGTAGCGTTTGCGGTCTTTTAAGTAAATAATCAGGTATATAAAAAAAGAACAAAGTTCAGCCAGCACTTCGCCTAAAACTATTGCTACACAGGCATTTTCAATACCGGAGGGCATTAAAAATTCAAGTAGATATACAATAACTATTATTTCAATCAGCTTTTCAGATATATGTGCAATAGAATTTTTGGTTACCCGGCGTACAGCTGTAAAATATCCGTAAAATACATTAGACATCGCTATCACCGGCAAGCCGATGGCAAGGACTTTTAAAGATTTTATAGTCCTTATATCACATAGCCAGTATTCACCTATATAAGGCGCACCTAAAAACAATAAAGCTGCTGCCAAAAGCCCGAATATAATACTATAGGAAAAGCACCTTTTAAGGGCTTTTTTTACACCTGATATACGGTTTAATGCAAATTCCTCTACTACAAGCCTTGTAGTTGCAGTGCTTATACCGGAAGATGCAATAGTGATTGCAAGTATGTATACAGAGGAGATGAGCTGAAATAGTCCAAGGCCGCTTGTCCCGACCTTGTTGGTCAGATATACGTTAAAATAGATACTTATTATTCTTATAAAAAGAGCGGTGAGAGTTAATATAATTGCATTCGTTAAAAATAACTTGCTTCTTTTCATGAGGGCTCCTTTTATGTGACACTACTAAAAAAGATATGAGCAAAATAAATATAATATCTCTAAAATACCTAATTCTGTAAATTCACAAGGTTTTGCCAATAAAAATCTAATAAAAGACGAATAAATTTATATGAAAAATAAAATCGTTTTTCCAAAACAATCCATATAAACAGACGAATAATAACCACATTCTAACAAATACTACTTTTAAAAGAAGCTACTAAAATAAGGCACAGGAGGAAAAAAATCTATAATGAAAGCAACGGGAATAGTAAGAAGGATAGACGAACTTGGAAGGGTTGTTATACCAAAGGAGATAAGGCGCACCCTTAGAATACGAGAAGGAGATCCTCTTGAAATATTTACGGACAGAGAGGGCGGAATTATATTAAAAAAGTATTCTCCAGTCGGTGAGCTGATGGAGTTAGCGCGTGAGTTTGCAAATTCAATTTATAAGACAAGCGGATACACTTCAATAGTATGTGATAAGGACATGATTTTAGCAGCGGCAGGGCGTGCTAAAAAAGAGTATATTGAAAATCCTATAAGTGCTGGTTTAGAATCTGTTATTGAAAATAGAAGGTTGGTTTTATTAAGGGCATCTGAGGGACATAGTATGATAGCTATTAAAAATGGAGAGGATTTATCTAATATAGAAACCGAGGTTATTGCACCGATAATAAGTGAAGGGCAGGCAATTGGTGCGGTGCTTATGGTATCTAAAAAAGAAGAAAAAAGTATAGATGAAACCGAAGCAAAATTAGCAGAAGCTGCGGCGCATGTGCTTGGCGCACAGATGGAACAGTAAGGGCAGATAAATTTTCAGTATAAAAAAAGAGCGAAAACTAGTTAAAATTTGTTTTTCGCTCTTTTTTATAAACTTATAATATATAATTTCACATATTTAAAAAGTATGTATTTATAACGAAAAAGCATAGTTTAAAATGGTGTATTGGGGCAAAAGCCAATTGACTTTTATAGCTGCTTATTCTATAATTAAGGAAATTAAAAATTTATTCAGGAGGGCAAACATATGTTAGCTTGGGAATTTCTTATGCCCGTTAAAATCATATATGGCGCTGGAAGTGTTGAAAAATTGGAGAGCGTCATTGATAGTTTAGGGCTAAAAAAAGGTATTTTAGTAAGCGATAAGTTCTTAGTAGACAGTGGTATGGCACAGAAAATCGTTGAGTATTCAAATGGTAAATTAGTTGAAGTATTCAGTGATATAGTACCTAACCCAACAGTAGACAGCGTTGATGAATGTGCAAAAATAATCCGTGAAAAGAACCTTGAATTCGCTGTTGCATTAGGTGGCGGAAGCTCACTTGACTGTGCTAAAGCAGCTTGTGCTATTGCAAAAAGTAATGATTCTATTCGTGATTATCACACTGGCGGAAAAGTTTTAAGTAAATCAACTGCTATTCCTTTAATCGCTGTTCCTACAACTGCTGGTACAGGCAGTGAAGTAACAAAAGTAGCTGTTTTATCAGATCCTTCAAAGAACATGAAGGCTCCTATGGGTAGCCCAGTACTTTACGCTAAAATCGCATTAGTAGATTCAAAACTCACATTATCAGTTCCAAAGAGCGTTACAGCTTCAACTGGCTTAGATGTTCTTTCACACGCACTAGGTGCTTTCTGGAACAAACATCATCAGCCGATCTGTGATGCATTCGCACTCGCATCAACAAGGTTGGTTTTCCAAAACGTAGAGAAAGTTTACAACGAACCAAATAATCTAGAGGCAAGAGATAATATGATGTTAGCATCATTGTTAGCAGGTCTTGCATTTGGTACACCGGGAACAACAGCTCCTCATGCTTGCTCTTTCCCATTAACAAACGATTATCATCTACCTCATGGTGAAGCTTGTGCTTTCACACTCGATTATTTCTTAAGGCTTAATGCTGACGTCGAAGGCGGAAGATTACATAAACTTGCTCAGGACTGCGGATTTAAAGATGCGTTTGCCATGGCAGACGAACTTTTACGCTTAAAGAAAGCTATGGGAATGAAGACTACTTTAAGAGAAGCTGGCGTAAAAGAAGAAGATATCGAAAACTTAGCAAATCACAGCACACATCCTAACATTAAGAACAATCCTGTTGATATGGATCATGCAGCTTTACTTAAGATGTATAAGGCTCTTTATTAATAAGAAGTGATATCAACTAAAAACAAAAAGGCACAGGAAACTGTGCCTTTTTTAGTTTGTGTTAATCATCCTTGGCTATGGTTTCGGGCAATACAGCTTTATTTGAGCTATTTAAAAGTAAAAGCCAGGAATAGAGTGAAAAAGGCATAGCGGCAAATATATATTTTCATTTAGAAAGATAGAGAAATATTTAATATGACAAACCCATAAAGCTTTTGTTTAACCTTTATACTTTGCTCTTTTATATGGCTTAACTTCATCAGTCAACCCTAAAATGTAGTCTATGCTAGTATCGTAAAATTTGGCAAGCTTAACAAGTGAAAAGCTTGGAATGTCAAGGACGCCACTTTCATAACGTGAATATGTCGTTTGACTAACATTTAAAAGCATTGCAACTTTATTTTGGTTTAAGTCGTTATCTTCTCTTAAATTCCGTATTCTTTGATACATATAGTCCCCTCAAGAAATTATTTTATGTTATGCGGTTATTGCATATTGACTTTTATGCGAAAATCGCATAAAATGAAATACAAGAAATTAATAGACAGTATTAAGAGCGAATATAGAGGATGTTATTGTGCCCTTAAAATCAGGCATATAAACATAGAATAATAAATTTTCGGAGGTGCTTATGAAAAAAATTATTAGCCTTATAGTTGCTATGTTAATGATAGTAGCTATATTTGCAGCTTGTGGGTCGGAGGAAGAACAATCATCTAGCTCACCGGCTGGATCTGATGTAGCGGCAGGTCCTTTTGATGATGTAGAACCATTGGACGAAGAAGTTACAATCAGAATTGGGTCATTGAGTGCTATGGAATATGGTGTTATTCCTTACTTAATCGATGAACTTGGTGGATTTGAAAAAGCTAATCTTAATTTTGATGGCGTTGGACAAGTTTATGGCAATGGATCAACATTGATAGAAGCCGCGACTTCTTGGGATGTTGGTACAAGTGGACTTGGCGGTATGATGACTGGTACAATCAGCAAAGGCTGTATCCAGACTGCTCTTACTTCAAAAGATACAGGTAGCACATTCTTCTGGGCACAGCAAGATAATGCTATTACCAAAGCTGGTATTTCCAACATTGGTGGAACAAAAGAGATGTACGGAACGGCTGCAGAGTGGGAAGGCCAGGAAATTTATTATCCGAAAGGCACAACTCTTCATTACGTTTTAGCAACAGCTTTAGGAAAAATGGGATTAACCCTTGAAGATGTTAAATCAACTCAGATGGACGTTACAAGTGTTAACACAGCTTTAAGAGCTGGCACTTGCGAAGTCGGCGGAACATGGGGCAGCTTAAGCCTTGCTTCTGACATGACTGAGTTATTCGTTCCTGTAATCAGCTCAATGGACGTTGGTTGTGCATTACCGAGCGCAATGTACTGGAATCCTACGTTTTATGCAGAGCATTACGATGCAGTTGTTAAGTACACAGAATTGTACTTCAAAGCAATTGAATGGATCTATGCAAGCGAAGAGAATGCTCAAGAGCTTCTCACCGTTTGGGATGATTGGAACAGTGAAAACAGCGTTAACGTAACAGCAGCTGTTAATGCTAAATACTTAATCGATCCTAATAACAGATACTGTTCCTTAAAAGAAAACTATGACTTATTCAATGAAACAGTCACAGCTTCTGACGGGACGGAAATGAGCGGTTTTGAAAACTTGACGTATGAGCCGTTGAAGTTCTTAGTATCAGTTGGAAGCTTTAAAGAAGATTCCCTTGCAACATTCTTAGATGGAAAGTGCAATGGCGATGCAGTTACAGAAGTATACGAGAATATTTTCCAGGATTCAGACGCATACTACAGTGGTATTGACTGGCTCGACAATTGGGTATACGAAGAATAATCTAAATTAAAAATAAAAAAACCTGGGTTTAACCCGGGTTTTTTTATTTTTAATTTAAAACGGCTAAAATGGCTTTTGTTTTTTAAAATTTAAAACGGAGGGCTTTTTTATTAATACTTTAGATAGATTACCTGAAAACAAAGATTTTAAATGAATTTAAGTATAATATAAATTAAGGCGAGGGTTTTATAATTGCGTTTACATAATCTGCAAAATAAATATCGAATTTTTCCGGGAAATAACAAAAGGAGTGTGAAATTGTTTTTAAATTTTATTAAGCATCTCTTTATTTTTAAAAATTAGACATAAATAAAGTTAAGTATTTAATAAACAGTATAAAAAGTTAAAAACAAAAGAGGCAAGATATTCTTGCCTCTTTTGTTTAATTTGAAACTTATTTAAGCACCGAAATCTATATTAATACATCCCTGGCATTCCACCTGGAGCTGTAGGCATTGCCGGCTCTGGAGCCGGGATGTCGGTTACCAGGCTTTCGGTCGTCAACAGTATAGATGATATACTGCAGGCGTTTTGGAGCGCTGTACGTGTAACCTTTGTTGGGTCTATTATACCTTTTTCAACCATATTTACATATTCACCTGTTGAAACGTCAAATCCAAATGCGGCATCTTTTGAATTCGTTATTTTTTCTATGATGACGCTTCCTTCAAGGCCGGCATTGGCCGTTATCTGGCGGACAGGCTCTTCAATTGCACGAAGTACTATCTGTAAACCTGTCTTTTCGTCTCCAACAGCTTTCTTTATAGCAGCCTTAAGAGAAGACATAGCTGAAAGAAGTGCTACACCACCGCCAGGTACTATACCTTCTTCAACAGCAGCACGTGTTGCGGCAAGTGCGTCTTCTATTCTCATCTTTATTTCTTTCATTTCCGTTTCAGTTGCGGCACCTACCTGGATTACGGCAACACCACCAGATAACTTAGCAAGCCTTTCCTGAAGTTTCTCTTTGTCGTATTCGGAGGTTGTATCCTCGATCTGGGAACGTATGGAAGCGATCCTTGCTTTGATAGCTTCTTTGTCGCCCATGCCTTCGACTATAGTGGTGTTTTCTTTGTCTATCTTTACCTGTCTGGCTGTACCTAACATTTCGATCTTAGTATCTTTTATATCCATTCCAAGTTCTTCGGATATAACCTGGCCACCTGTCAAAATAGCTATGTCCTGAAGCATTGCTTTCCTTCTGTCGCCGAATCCTGGAGCTTTAACAGCTACACATGTGAAAGTTCCGCGCAGTTTGTTGACTATAAGTGTTGCCAAAGCTTCGCCTTCTACGTCTTCTGCAATTAAGAGAAGTTTTTTGCCCTGCTGTACTATCTGTTCTAAGACAGGGAGGATTTCTTGTATATTGCTTATCTTCTTGTCTGTTATCATAATGAGCGGATTATCTAAAACCGCTTCCATCTTTTCAGTGTCTGTAACCATGTATGCAGAAGCATATCCACGGTCGAACTGCATACCTTCTACAACGGCTAAGTCTGTTTTCATGGTCTTGGATTCTTCAACGGTTATAACTCCGTCGTTGCCGACTTTCTCCATAGCGCTAGCTATTAAAGAACCGATCTGCTCATCTGCTGCAGATATTGAAGCCACCTGAGCGATTGCCTTTGAACCTTCTATTGGTTTGCTTATGTCTTTGAGTGAATCAACAGCTATGTCTGCTGCCTTTAAAATACCTCTTTTAAGCCCCATTGGGTTTGCACCTGCGACAACGTTTTTTAAACCTTCGCGTATAATTGCCTGGGCTAAAAGTGTAGCTGTTGTGGTTCCGTCGCCGGCTACGTCATTTGTTTTAGTTGCAACTTCTTTTATAAGCTGAGCACCCATGTTTTCAAATGGGTCTTCAAGTTCGATTTCCTTAGCTATAGTAACACCATCATTTGTGATCATCGGAGAACCAAATTTCTTGTCTAAAACGACGTTTCTGCCTTTTGGCCCAAGTGTTATTTTAACTGTATCTGCTAATTTATTTACGCCTACTTCAAGTGAACGGCGTGCATCTTCCCCAAATTTAAGCTGTTTTGCCATAAGTATCTCCTCCTATTTGATTACTCGATTACTGCCAGAATGTCGCTTTGGCGGACTATTATATACTCTTTTCCGTCCATTTTTATGTCTGTTCCGGCATATTTTGAAAATATTACTTTGTCACCTGACTTAACATTCATTTTTATTTCTTTTCCATCTACGTTCCCGCCAGGGCCAACTGCAACTACTTCAGCCATCTGCGGTTTTTCTTTTGCTGTTCCGGGAAGGACTATTCCGCTTTTAGTTGTCTCTTCCGTTTCTAAACTTTTAATAACGACTCTGTCGCCTAATGGTTTTATTGACATATGTAAACCTCCTTATATAAGTTATAAAAGATTTATTAGCACTCATAGATGATGAGTGCTAACGCTTACATATATAATAAATGTAGCCTAAAGTTAAGGCAAATGATGTAAATTTTAGTATTTGTATATATTTGGTTATTTTTTTAAAATAAATGAAAATTAATAACGCTAACTATGTATATCTTCCAAATACTTCAAAAATCGTAATTATCTAATGAAATAATAAAAGTTGTTATTTTGCTTAAGTTATTTTATAATCTACTTAATAAAACTAAGTAGAGGGAGAAGATATGGATAAGTGGGATAAACGGTTTATGGAACTTACCGAAAGCATTTCTAAGTGGTCTAGTTGTATACGGGACGGCAGGAACGTTGGGGCTATCATCGTTAAGGACAAGCGTATAATGACAACGGGATATAACGGCGCACCGGCAGGGTTTTTAAGCTGTAAAGACAAAGGCGAATGTTTAAGAGACAAGCTTAAGATAAAGTCTGGTACCATGCAGGAATTATGCTATGCCATACATGCCGAGCAAAACGCGATAATACAAGCAGCTAAACTTGGCATCTCTATAGACGGAGGAACACTTTATTGCACACATCAGCCCTGTGTTATATGCACTAAGATGATAATAAATGCAGGCATCCGCCGTATAGTCTACAAAAATCCTTATCCTGACATATTTTCAAGGGAGCTTTTAGAGGCAGCAGAAGTTGCAGTGGAAAAGTATGACGATCTTTGCGATTAAACGCGTAGTTGACTTGCGGCACTGATTTATTATATATTAAAAGGCAGTTGAATTTTGGGGTTAAATTAAGATGGATAAAAAAACAATAAAAAAACAGACTACTAAATTTTTAGTGGATAACATAGTTATATCAATAATGATTATAGCGGTGATCTTCTGCTTTTTTTATATGCGTATATATGCGCACGGCCTTTTGGTCGCAATTTTGGGCAGCTTAATAGTCATTGGGCTATTAATATACCTGTATTTTAGTATACGGACCATAGCCAGGATAATGGCGGACGTCCACCGTGGCAATTTAGAGGAACACGAGGGAGATATAGCACACTATGTGCCTGACCTCCGCTACGATATATCGTTTTTTATGCCCGGAAAAACCTATGTTGGGTTAAAATTTAGAGAAAGAAAAGAAGACAGATTTAAAATGGCTCATCCGCCTGAAGATTTTAAACTTAAAAAGTTTATGCGAGTTAGGGCAATTTATCTGCCTAAATCCAAGATAATCGTTTCACTTGAGCTTATCGAAGATTGGTCTGAAGAAATGAAAAGAGCACTTAATGAAAAAGAGTGTGAGTGATAAATTAAAAAAGCGCCTAGAATAGGCACTTTTTTTTGTGCTAAAAAATTTTTTAAGACAAGTTATACTATTTTTAAATCCCTTGACATAACTATTAAATACATAAGATAAAAAGGTTTTAGGAGGGATTTGAGTTTTGAGGCACGGACGAAACGAACCCGGAAAAAGGAAGTTTGGAAGTTGGATTTTGATTTTGGTTTTAATCGCCGGAGTTATATATGTTATTTTTGCAACATCTGCGGGTGAGTGGCTGGCAGAAAACGTAGCAAACCCTGTATTTTCAGTATTTTCAAGCAGCGCAAGCCCCTCTCCTTCCAGTAGCGTATCGAGTACATCGTCGCAGGCTGTTACAGATAAAGTCACCATAGAGGAGAATACTTATTACGCGCTTCAGTATGGCATTTTCGCGGACAAGGATAATGCTGCTACAGCTGCAAGTTACATAAAAGCACGCGGCGGGGCAGGCTACCTGCGTACCGAGGACGATAAATACAGGTGCATTATAGCTACATTTAAAACCAAAAGCGACGCGGATGCTGTTAAGGAAAACTTAGAAAGCGAAGACATTTCTACTATCGTACGTGAAGTTAAGAGCGAGGAGCTGAGTTTTAATATAACCGCATCTGAAACGCAGACGCAAAGCATTAAAAACTCTATAGAGGGAGTACTAAGCGCTGCCGATAAGCTAATAGAGCTAAGTATAAAAAACGATAAAGGCGAGGATATCAAAGACGACCTTGATACCCTGGCAGAGGATTTAGATACAATATACCAGGACATAAACTCTTTGACGGAAAATGAAGGCGGGGAGATAGCAAAGATAAAATCTATAGTTTCAACAGTTAAAAATACCGTCGATGATTTAAATGAAAATTATACGAAGCCAACGACGGGATATTTGGCATATGCTGCAACGGATACAGTTTACGCAGTATGCGATTTTATAAATTCATTTTCTTAAAGACCAAATAAATTATGAAAGGGCCGATAAGGATAAAGGCGCCGTTAGTAAAAAATACTCTTAACTTCGGTGCCTATTTATGGTTTAATGATATCATGGTAGATGTAAGAAAACTCACAAAAAAATCTTATTTTACAGTTTTGACGGGCGAAGCAGGTTTGGATAATGAAATAACCTCAGCATGTGCGGGCGACCTTTTAAGCCACATAATGTTTAAAGGTAAAAAAGGCAGCGTATGGGTAACCGTAAAAACACATTTAAATGTGGTTGCCGTGGCAGTGATGCGCGAATTTGCATGTATTATAATACCGGATGGCATAGAGGTGCCGGACGAGACCATTGAAGCTGCTGAAAGCAAGGGTATGCCGATAATTGGAAGCGAAAAAACCGAATTTGAAATATGCAGTATTTTGTATAAACTTGGCATCAGACCATAAAAAATTACATTTTTAAGCTGGATTTATATAAATCAGCCAAAAAAAAATATATTTTTATAAAAATAAAGTAAAAAATCCGACAATATTTGTAAAAAGATAGTGCAAAGTATTTTTTTTTGTGATAAAGTAAAAGAAGTGAGCTAATTTTTAAAATAGATTTTAAATTATAATTTTAAGGAGGAAAGTCTCAATGGTTAATGCAGCTTTAGACAAAGAAAAATTTGATGAGCTACAAAAGTACATTGACGAATTGCAGGGGCAAAAGGGCATGCTGATGCCAGTCATGCAAAAAGCACAAGAAATTTTCGGCTATTTACCAATAGAGGTGCAAAATTTTATAGCTGAAAATCTTGGAATATCTTTAAGTGAGGTTTTTGGCGTAGCTACGTTTTATGCGCAGTTTGCAATAGAGCCTAAGGGTAAACATTTAGTTGGTGTATGCCTTGGAACTGCTTGCTACGTTAAGAATTCTGAGGGGATTTTAAGCAGATTGTGTGACGAATTAAACGTAAAGCCGGGTACAACTACCAAAGACGGGAAGTTTACTCTTGAGCCTACACGTTGTCTCGGTTGCTGCAGTTTAGCACCTGTCATGATGATCGACGATCAGGTATTCGGCAGGCTGACAGTTGATAAAGTTCCGGAAATTTTAAAGAAATTTAATTAATAAAAACATGCGCGATGTATCCTCGCATATTTTAGACATATGTCAAAATGCCATCACGGCTAATGCTTCACTTATTAAAATAACGATTAATGTAGATGAGAAAAAAGATACTTTGGTTTTAAACATTATAGATAATGGATCGGGAATGGACGAAGATTTAGCTAAAAAGGCAGATAGTCCTTTTTTTACGACTAAAGCCAATGCGAAAATAGGACTTGGGTTATCACTTTTAAAAGAGGCGTGCCTAGAAACTGGCGGAAGCTTTAAGTTTGAGTCAAAACAGCATGTAGGAAGTTTAATTATGGCAGTGTTTAAGTTAAGTAGTATAGATATTCCTCCATTAGGGGAATTAAGCGAGACGATATTTTCACTGATAGCAGTAAATCAACATATAGATTTTGAAATTGAACTTAAGAATGGTGAAAAGGGTTTTTCGATTGATACTAAAGAGTTAAAAAAGAGGTTTGCAGGTAAGTTTTTTAGCGAGGTTAAAGTGTCGGCGTGGATTTTAGATTATTTAAGGAAAGGAATAAACGAATTGTTTGGAGGTAAGTTAAGCTATGAAAACGTTGAAAGAGCTTGAAGCGATAAAGGAAAAAGTAGCCTACGACATAGACTCAAGAATAGAAGATAAGTCTACTAAAATAGTAGTTGGTATGGGTACATGTGGTATAGCTGCTGGCGCTAGAGCAGTAGTTGCTAAATTTTTAGAAGAAATTTCTGCTCGCGGTTTAACTGAAGTTTCGCTAATGCAGTCCGGTTATGCTGAAAAATCTGGTTTGGAGCCTACGGTTGACGTAATTGTTGGAAAAGACAAAGTGACATATGTTAAGGTCACTCCGGAAAAGGCTTCAAAGATTATTGACCAGCATATAGTAAACGGAAAAGTTATTAAAGAATATACGGCGTAAAGCTAACGTATAAAACAAATTATTAGGCGGATAATAAGGAGGGTTATAATACATGAAAATCTATCGTTCGCACGTATTAATATGCGGCGATACTGGATGCACATCGTCCGGATCACGCGGTGTTATCGAGGCGTTTCAAAATGAAGTAAAAAAACAAGGATTAGAAAATGAGGTTAAAGTAGTTGTGACGGGCTGTTTTGGTTTATGCCAGGCTGGTCCTATAGTCATAATTAAACCTGAAGGTTCTTTCTACAGCCAAGTAAAACCTGAGGATGTTAAAACTCTAGTTGAGGAACACCTTATAAAGGGCAGAGTTGTTGATAAACTTCTGTATAAGGAACCAGACAATACTATTAAACATAACACAGATGAAATTAAGTTTTATGAAAAGCAAAGCAGATCAGTACTTAAGAATTGTGGTGTTATAGACCCAGAAAGTATTGATGAATATATAGCACGCGACGGCTATAAGGCTCTTGGGAAAGTATTGACAGAGATGACTCCTGATAGTGTCATCAAAGAAATGCTGGATTCCGGTCTTCGCGGCCGTGGTGGTGCAGGATTCCCGACAGGCAGAAAATGGATGTTTGCAAAGGGATACGAAGCAGACCAGAAGTATGTAGTATGTAATGCTGACGAAGGCGACCCTGGCGCATTTATGGACAGGTCAGTTTTAGAAGGCGACCCACATGTAGTACTCGAAGCTATGGCTATTGCCGGTTTTGCTATCGGGGCTTCTCAGGGTTATATATACTGCCGTGCTGAATATCCAAAAGCAATTAAGAGGCTTACTATTGCTATCGGGCAGGCAAGAGAATATGGCATGCTCGGAAAAAACATTTTCGGCACAGGATTTAATTTTGATATAGAGATAAGGTTAGGTGCCGGCGCTTTTGTATGCGGCGAAGAAACAGCACTTTTATCTTCTATCGAAGGCAACAGGGGCGAGCCAAGGCCTAAGCCGCCATTCCCGGCAGACAAAGGCCTTTTCGGAAAGCCTACTATTATAAACAACGTTGAAACTTTAGCTAATATTCCTCAGATTATATTAAAGGGAGCAAAATGGTATGCTTCAGTTGGAACTGAGGGAAGCAAAGGAACAAAGGTATTCGCATTGGGCGGCAAGATCAATAACACAGGTCTTGTTGAAGTTCCTATGGGAATAACTTTAAGAGAGATAATATATGATATCGGTGGCGGTATACCTAAGGGCAAGAAATTCAAAGCAGCGCAGACCGGCGGACCTTCTGGCGGATGTATCCCTGCTCAGCACTTAGATACACCTATCGATTACGATTCATTAAAGAGCATCGGAACCATGATGGGTTCTGGCGGCCTTATCGTCGTAGACGAAGACAACTGTATGGTAGACGTAGCAAGGTTCTTCTTAGACTTTACAGTAGACGAATCCTGCGGACAGTGTGCTCCTTGCCGTATCGGCACAAGGAGGATGCTTGAGATATTAGACAGGATCGTTTCTGGTAAAGGCGAAGAGGGCGACATAGAGAGACTGGAAGAATTAGGTAGAAGCATTTCGGATTCTTCACTTTGCGCACTTGGTAAAACTGCTCCTAACCCGGTTCTTAGCACCATACGTTACTTCAGAGATGAGTATGAAGCACATATTAAAGAAAAACGCTGCCCGGCAGGATACTGCAAGGCATTGCTTAATTACTCGATCGATCCAGAAAAGTGCGTAGGCTGCGGGCTTTGTGCAAGGAACTGCCCGGTAGATGCGATTTCCGGTGAAATCAAAAAGCCGTTCAAGATTGACATACAGAAATGTATTAAATGCGGAACGTGCATAGAGAAGTGCAAATTTGGCGCAATTTCTAAGAAATAACAGGATTGAAAGGGAGTGAATACTATGATTACTTTAAAAATAGACGGCCAGCAAGTCCAAGTGCCAGAAGGTACTACAGTTCTTAAAGCCGCGAAAAAAGCAAACATAAACATTCCTACTCTTTGCTACTTAGAGGGAATAAATGCGATTGGCGCATGCCGTATATGTCTCGTTGAAGTTGCGAGAATGCCGGGATTACAGGCCTCTTGCGTTCTTCCAGTATCTGAGGGTATGGAAGTGTTTACAAATACTAAAAAAGTTTTAGAAGCCAGAAAGACTAACTTAGAGTTGATTCTTGGCAACCATAAAAAAGACTGTCTGTCCTGCGTACGTAGCCAGAACTGTGAATTACAGGCTTTGGCTGTAGAATTAGGTGCAGAAGACCAGCGTTTTGATGGCGTACAGTATGATCGTCCAATGGATACTTCTTCTTATTCTATAGTAAGAGATCCTATGAAGTGCATACTTTGCCGCCGCTGCGTTGCAGTTTGCAGAAACATACAGAAAATAGGCGCGATAGGGCCTGCACACCGTGGGTTTAAGACTATTATAGAGCCTGCATTTGGCAAAAACATAGCAGACGTACCATGCGTAAACTGTGGACAGTGCATAGTCTCTTGCCCGGTTGGCGCTCTTAGCGAGAGAAGCGAAATAGATAAAGTTTGGGATGCGATCCATAACCCTGATTTACACGTTGTAGTACAGCCTGCTCCGGCAATCCGTGTTTCTATCGGAGAAGAATTTGGTATGCCAATCGGCACTAAAGTTACTGGAAAATTAGCAGCAGCATTAAGAAGAGTTGGATTCGACCGCGTTTTCGATACGGATTTTGCAGCTGACTTAACGATTATGGAAGAAGGCACAGAGTTTATAAACCGTGTACAAAACGGCGGGAAACTTCCTATGATTACTTCCTGCAGCCCTGGCTGGATCAAGTACTGCGAACACTTCTTTCCAGATTTCTTAGATAATTTATCAACATGTAAATCTCCACACGAGATGGAGGGTGCATTAATTAAATCATATTACGCTAAGAAGGAAGGCATTGATCCTAAGAAGATATTCGTAGTATCTATAATGCCATGTACAGCTAAAAAGTTCGAAAAAGAAAGAGAAGAACTCGCCGCAGTTGACGGCCTGCCCGATGTCGATGCAGTTTTGACTACAAGAGAAGCAGCAAAGATGATCAAGCAAGCTAACATAGATTTTGTAAACCTGCCGGATGAAGACTTTGATCCCCTTATCGGTGCATCTACTGGTGCAGCCGTTATATTCGGCGCAACAGGCGGTGTTATGGAAGCAGCTTTAAGAACAGTTGCAGACATACTTACAGGACAGGACTTAAAGGAAATAGATTATAAAGCAGTTCGTGGCCTTGATGGAATCAAGGAAGCTACAGTAAATGTAGCAGGGATGGATGTTAATGTTGCAGTTGCATCTTCAACTGGAGCAGCTAAAGAACTATTGGAAAAAGTAAGGAGTGGTGAAAAGAAATACCACTTCATAGAGATCATGGGTTGCCCGGGTGGATGTATAAACGGTGGCGGACAGCCGATAGTCAGCTCGAGAATTAAGATGTCCATCAACCCTGCGGAGCTTCGTATGAAAGCTACATATGATGCTGATAAGGCAATGCCTTTGAGAAAATCTCATAAGAACCCAGAAATTACAAAGATTTATGAAGAGTTCTTAGGTAAGCCAAACAGCCATAAAGCGCATGAGCTCCTACACACACATTATCATGCAAGAGAGAAATATAAAAACTAATTAAAACATAAAAACCGGTGGAAAACTTCCACCGGTTTTTTATTGCTAAAAGACGATATATGGGGTATAATACCCGTGAAAAGACGTATTTTATACATTATATATTATGGAGGCATAGATGTCTGAGAGTTACGGCGCAAAGGATATACAGGTACTCGAAGGGTTAGAAGCGGTTCGCCGCCGCCCTGGGATGTACATAGGCTCTACAGGGTTAAGGGGGCTTCACCATCTGCTATGGGAGATTGTGGATAACGCAATGGACGAGGCAGCAAATGGATACGCAGATAGGATAGAAGTTATATTAAACGCTGACAATAGTGTGACTGTAACAGACAACGGAAGAGGAATTCCTGTCGGGCTGCACCCGCAGCTAAAGATATCCGGTGTAGAAGTGGTATTCTCAAGGTTGCATGCCGGTGGTAAGTTCGACAATAAAAACTATGCATATTCAGGAGGGTTACACGGCGTTGGCGCATCTGTAGTCAATGCACTTTCTAGGTATTTAGACGTTGAAGTTTCAACGGATGGGAAAAAGTATAGCGCAAGGTTTGAAACTATTTCCGATAAAAGCGGCAAAGTACATCCGGGAAAGATGACGGTCCCTCTGTCTAAAGTCGGCAATACCAAGGAGACAGGGACACGTGTTACATTCCTTCCAGACGACCGTATATTTGAGACGATTAAATTTAATTTTGAATACATATCTACAAGGCTAAGGGAATTAGCCTTTTTAACCAGGGGCATAACCATAAAGTTAATTGATTTAAGGGACCAAAAAAGAGAGCTGACATTTAACTTTCAAGGTGGAATCGCAGATTTTGTCAAGTATTTAAACAAAGATAAAACAGTAATAGAGGAAAACCCGATCGTCATAAACGCTGCAAGAGGAGATATACTTGTAAGCGTTGCCATACAGTATAACGACGGGTATACAGAGGGTATATACTCCTATGTAAACAATATACCTACCCCGGAAGGCGGGACACATGAAACAGGTTTTAAGTCTGCACTGACTAAAGCATTTAATGACTATGCACGCGCATCTGCTGTAATAAAAGATAAGGACAACCTATCAGGGGAGGATTTTAGGGAAGGTTTAACCGTAGTACTCTCCCTCAAAATAAAAAATGTGCAGTTTGAGGGCCAGACAAAGACTAAACTTGGCAATACAGAGGTTAGGCCGGCAGTTGAATCCGTTGTTTTAGAGGGTTTAAACAACTACTTATCCGATTTAAATAATGCCGCTACCGCAACTAAGATGATAGAAAAGGCATATGCGGCATATAGAGTAAGGGAAGCCGCTAAAAAGGCTAAGAAGTTAGAAAGGCAGAAAAATAAATTAGAAGGTGCGCCACTGGTTGGAAAGCTGGCCTTTTGCACGGGTAAAAACTCAAAGGAAAATGAGCTTTTCATAGTTGAAGGTGACAGTGCCGGAGGCAGTGCAAAGCAGGGGAGGGACAGGCATTTCCAGGCCATTTTACCTCTCCGTGGAAAGCCTTTGAACGTAGAGAAAAAAAGGCTTGATCAAGTTATGGCCAATGAAGAATTTAGGATGATAATAACGGCCTTAGGAGCCGGATTCGATGAATCTTTCACGATTGAAAACCTAAAATACAATAAAATAATAATACTCTCGGATGCGGACCAAGACGGTGCGCATATCCGCGCAATACTCTTAACATTTTTCTTCAGATATTTTAAACCGCTTTTATCCGGCGGACATGTCTACATAGGAAAGCCACCGCTTTATAAAGTTTCAAGAGGCGGCAAATCCATATACGCGTACGATGCCAAACAGCTTTTTGAAGCCAGCAAAGAACTGGGAACGCCATATAACGTCCAGCGGTATAAAGGGCTTGGCGAAATGAACCCGGAGCAATTGTGGGACACCACGATGAACCCCAAAAACCGTTCGCTTATCCGTGTTTCACTGGAGGACGCTGCTGAGGCCGAAAGGATGGTTACCGTACTTATGGGGGATAAGACAGAATCCCGCAAAGAGTATATTTCCGAACACGTGGATTTTAATAAAAAGGATGATTTTTTAGCTCCGGAGGCAGTTAATGAGTAAGAAAAACGAAGTTTCATACGAAGACAACAATATCATAACCCTGCCTATGGAAGAAGTGATGTCCGCTTCTATGCTGCCGTATGCGCAGTACGTCATAATGGAACGCGCGCTTCCGCGCGTCGAGGACGGGCTTAAGCCTGTTCAAAGGCGTATCCTTTATAATATGTCTGAAATAGGTGTAACTCCGGACAAGCCTTATAAAAAATCTGCCAGGATAGTCGGTGATACGCTTGGCAAGTATCATCCGCACGGCGATACTAGTGTCTATGAAGCTATGGTAAGGATGGCGCAAGGTTTTAATATGAGGGCTCCGCTGGTAGACGGACATGGAAATTTCGGATCTATAGACGGGGATAATGCAGCGGCAATGAGGTATACAGAAGCCAGGATGTCTCCAATTGCCATGATGATGATACAAAACATCGAAAAGGAGACAGTTCCGTTCAGGCTTAATTTCGACGACAGTTTAAAAGAGCCGGACATGCTCCCGGCACGCTTCCCGAATCTGCTGGTAAACGGTGCATCCGGCATAGCGGTTGCCCTTGCTACGAATATACCGCCGCATAACTTAGGTGAAGTAATAGACGGCGTAATATGCCGGATAGAAAACCCTTCATGCAATGTTAAAGACGTGATGAAATATATAAAAGGGCCGGATTTCCCGACCGGCGGATACTGTTTTTCAGAGGAAGATATTTTAGAGGTTTATTCAACCGGAAAAGGGAAACTGACGCTTCGTGCAAAGACACATATAGAAAAAGGCCAAAACGGCAGGCAGCTTATTGTAATAACCGAGCTTCCTTACCAGGTAAATAAGGCCAATATGCTCCAAAAGATACTTACTTTAAGCGAGACAAAGCGTGAGATGTTTTCCGGGATTTACGACATAAAAGACGAATCGGACAGGACGGGAATGCGCGCCGTTATCGAGGTAAAGGCCGGTGCGGATGCAGAGGCAATCTTAAACTGCCTTTATAAGTATTCGGATCTGCAGATTACTTTTTCGGCCAATATGGTCGCCATTGCGGACGGCCGCCCAATGCAATTAAACTTGCTTCAGATGATTGACTATTATATTTCTTTCCAAAAGGAAATAGTGACACGCCGCATAGAATTCGATTTAAAAAAGGCAAAGATGAGGGAACACATCTTATCCGGCCTCATGGTAGCCGTGCTTAATATAGACAGGGTGATAAAGATAATTAGAGGCTCTAAAAACCCGCCGCAAGCGCGGGAACAGTTAATGGAGGAGTTCGATTTAACAAAGATACAAGCCCAGGCAATTTTGGATATGCGTTTAGCACGCTTAACTGCACTTGAAATTGAAATATTAAAAGAAGAATACGAGTCTATACTCAATTTGATAGCGAAATTAGAGGCGGTCTTGTCTTCTGAAAAACTGCTTTTTAAGCTTATAATAAACGAGCATTTAGAGGTAAAAGAAAAATTTGCAGATGATCGGCGCACCCGTATAACAAAAGAAAAAGAAGACATATGTATCGATGAAAACGCATTTTTAGTAGTAGACGAATGCGTTGTTTGCCTAACGTCTAGCGGCTTTATAAAGAGGATTTTAAGCAAGACGTTTAAAAAAGGAATGGAGACAGGCCCTATAGACGAGGACAACCGCTTAAAATTCATTTTAGAGACAAAGACGAACCAAAAGGTACGTATTTTTACAAGCTGCGGAAACATGTTTACATATACAGTGGGTGATATACCGGAGCATAAGTTTAAGGATAAGGGCGTCGCTCTAAATTCCATTTTTGCAGGTATCCTCCCCAACGAGGAGATAGTGGCGATAGTGGGCGAGGAAAACCAATGTACCGATCTCGCTTTTGTAACTAAAGGCGGAATGATAAAAAAAGTAGACTTTAACGAATTCAACGTAAAGAAGAGCAGGATAGCCGCAATTGGTTTAAAAGAAGGCGACGGCGTGGCAGCAGTATTTGACATAAAAGAAAACGACGATGTATGCATGGTCACTAAAAAGGGTATTAATTTAACTATTTCAGGAAAAGAGTTCCCATTGCTTGGTAAAAATGCAAAGGGTGTTATAGGCATGAGGCTTTCAGCAGGTGATGAAATTATCTGTGCAGGTAAGTTTGCATTGGGTGACAAGAAAAGCATAGTGCTATTAACAGATCTAGGATATGCCAAGTTGGTAGATACAAGGCTTTTGGAGGTAAAAACAAGAGGCGGCAAAGGAGCAAGCATTTTTGGGTTGCTAAAAAACGGACAAAACGGCAAACAGATAGCTTTTGCTTCATTAGTTGGCAGGGAGTTTTTGCTGGCGGTCAAAACGGGCGAAAATACCTTGCTTTTATCCGAAAAGGATATACCAAAACAAGACATAATATCAAGAGGGGCAAAGGTAGCGCTTAAAACACAATCGGCTAGCCTGGATGTGCGTTTAAGTGATAATGGGGATAAGCTAAAACAGTTAAGTGTAGATGTGTAAAATAAAAAAGCACCGTTGACGGTGCTTTTTTTATGAGTCGGTTTTTTCTAGCACTTTTTTGTCTGGAAGAGTTATAGTAGAGACGGAAACTTCATATGCCGTCCTTATTTCCTTTTTAGTATCGAGGACTTTTTCATATTCTCTGGATTGGAGCCGGCCTTCAATGCGTATCCTGTCACCTATCTGAAGGTCTGAGGTAAGCCTCGCATTTTTGCCCCACACTATTAATGGTATATAATCGGATTTATTGTATGCACGGTTTACAGCTAAAAGCAGATCTGTGATCTCCCTCCCGAAAGGCGTTATACGGTAGGTCGGTTTTCTGCACACATATCCCATTAAAGATACATCGTTTTCAAATTCGTTTTCAGAGGGAGAAAGTTTTTTGCAAAACACAGTTAAAACAAGTTTGGAAGATCCTTCTTTTATATGGTTATAGGATCTTAACTGCCCGGTTACTTTGATTAGATCGCCTTCATCTATTTTGAATAAAGAAAGAGTCTTTTCGGATACGGTAACTGGCAGAATGTCCGAAACGAAGGAAAGCCGCTTTACTTCGATGTTAAAGGTATAAAAGACTTCGTCAAAAAGCTCGTGGCTTTTAACCGGTTTGGTTAAGACATGCCCGGTAAGTTCCAGTATGTTCGTAAAAGTATCCTGCATAGTTAAAATATCCTCCAAAACGTTTGTAAAAGCCAGTATCTTTATTCCCGGCCGGCTATAAGTTCGTTTAACGGTACTATTTTATAGCCCCTTTCCCTAAGCGTTGTTATTATCTTTTCGATCGCAGCCGGGGTATCCATTACGTTTGATTGGAACATAAGTATATCTCCCGGCTGGACCGAGTCTAATATATTTGAAACTATTGAACTAAATCCGTTTCGCTCCCAATCCCTTGAATCTAGCCCCAAGACAACTGTATATCCTGCATTGGCCAGAGCATTTTTTATGCGGTCGTCTACCACATTAAACGGCGGGCGGATATACTTATTTGTTTCAATTCCTTGATTAAGTATCAGTTCATTTGTCTTATTAGCATCGGCAACGATCTCCTCATCGTTTAAGAGCGTGTAGTTTTTATGTGAGTACGAATGATTTTCTATATCCATGCCATAGGAGGCTAAACGCTTTATTAATATGGGCTTTTTCTCGGCAAGCATTCCAACTATGAAAAAAGATGCTTTTACATTTAATTTATCTAAAACGGATAAGATTTCTTCGGTATAGTCGTCATCTCCAAAGGACATATCTATAGTTATTGCCACTTGCTTGTCTTCCGATTTAATACTCTGTTCAACGGCCGAGCAGCTTGCCGTAAATAATATCAGCGTTACTAAGAACAGCAGACAAATTATTTTATTTATCTTTATAGAAAGCGACAATAAAATTCCTCCGCTTTTTTATGCTTTTCTTTAATATGTTTATTTATACATAAAAAAAATATTCCTTAAAAAGTTTATTTTTAAGGTTTTTAGGGCTTTAATTTCGCATGATAACGTGTTAAAATATAAATAGATTTTATTTTTCAAGCATGGCTTGAGGAGGCATTTATGTCGTATATATCAAAGCTTAAAAATGAAGATACTGATAAGCTGTTTAAAGCCATATTATCTTTAAAAAACGAAGAAGAATGCTATATGTTTTTTGAAGATATATGTACTATCTCAGAGTTGACCGCGCTTGTTAACAGGTTAAAAGTTGCGTTTCTACTTAAGGATAAGCATACTTGTCAAGATATAGCTAATAAGACAAAGGTATCAACTGCAACAATAAGCCGAGTTAACCGATGCATTAACTATGGTACCGGTGGTTATAGAATGGTTATAGATAGAATAGAAAAAGGCGAAGAGTAAATTTAGCCGGTACAAAAAGGGATAGTTATGGATTTTAACAAACTAAATTCGGCACAGAAAGAGGCAGTGACTGCTTCAAGCGGGGCTACACTTGTCTTAGCTGGCGCCGGATCGGGGAAAACGCGTGTTCTTACTTATCGCGCAGCATATTTGATTGAAAAAGGGGTTTTGCCTTACCATATCTTAGCGGTAACTTTTACCAATAAAGCAGCTGCGGAGATGAGGGAGAGGATAAACACATTAGTAGGTTCCAAGGGAATGTGGATAGGTACGTTCCATTCTATATGCCTTAGGATATTAAGGATAGATTCGGATAAGATAGGATATTCAAGCGGGTTTTCTATATATGATGAAGGGGATGTTTTAAGTTTAGTAGCTTCCTGCCAGAAAAATCTTGGATTCAGTGAAGACTATATAAACAAAAAAGCAGCCAGGAAAATCATAAGCGATGCTAAAAACAAAGGGAAAACTCCGGACGAGCTTCTAAGCGAATCGGCCTCGCAAATAGAAGAGGACATTGCTAAAATATATAAGGAATACGAAAAAGCGATGAAGAAAAACGCTGCCTTTGATTTTGACGATTTGCTTTTAAAAACAAGGCAGCTTTTAGATAATGAAGAAGTTTTAAAAAAATATTCTTCTAAGTTTGAACATATCCTGGTGGATGAATACCAGGATACTAACCTCGTCCAGTATGATATTTTAAAGAAACTTTCATCATTTCATAAAAATATATTCGTAGTAGGCGACGACGATCAGTCTATCTATGGATTTAGGGGCGCGGACATAAGAAACATA
Organism: Eubacteriales bacterium; assembly: GCA_041390245.1. Classification (NCBI taxonomy): domain Bacteria; kingdom Bacillati; phylum Bacillota; class Clostridia; order Eubacteriales; species Eubacteriales bacterium. Next base: position 422,786 of record JAWKQI010000001.1, on the reverse strand, counting down.
CTTGAATTTGAAAAAGATTTTTCCAGTGCAAAGATAGTGAGGCTAGAGCAAAACTACCGTTCGCACCAACGCATATTAGACGTAGCCAACAGTGTTATAAAAAACAACCCGAGCAGAAAGGGAAAGACACTGTTTTCAGAGCTTGAACTGTTAAGCCCACCTGTTGAATTCGAATGTGAAAATGAATTTAAAGAAGCTGAGTTTATAGCAGATACTGTAAGCATGCATTTGCAGCAGGGAGTCTTGCCAAATGAGATAGCAGTGATGTACAGGACAAATATGCAGTCTCGCGTTATTGAAGCGCAGATTAAATCCCGTGGAATTAAATACCGCGTATATGGAGGGTTTGGGTTTTACCAAAGAAGTGAAATAAAGGATCTACTTGCATATTTGAATCTAATCCTTAACACCTCGTCTAACGTATCTTTTATAAGGGCATCGGGAAGCCCAAAAAGGGGAATAGGTGCCAAAAGTTTGGGTACTCTGTCTGACGAAGCGACTTTAAAAGACATTTCCATGTTCGAAGCGGGGCAAAATGCTAGCAGCATTTTGCCAAATAAATCTGCCGCTACAGTACTTTCTTTTGTTTCACTGGTTGAAGGCTTTAGGGAAAAACTTTCTTCTTTAAGTATAAGCGAATTCGTAGATACGGTTTTAAAAGAATCCGGTTTAATCGCAAGTTATGAAAAGGAAGGCACTCCTGAAGCAAAGAACAGGATAGACAACCTGCTTGAATTTTTAAATGGAGCATATACATTTGAACAGCAAAATGAGGGAGCTACTCTTTACGATTTTATGTATGAAAGCGCTCTTATATCTGAGTTAGACGATATGGGTGAAAAGGAGGAGAGCATTTCTTTATTGACGTTGCATTCCGCTAAAGGGCTTGAGTTTGACGTGGTGGTATTGGCGGGCATGCAGGAGGGGATATTACCTCATGCCGCATCTTTAAGCGAGGAAAAAGTGGATGAAGAAAGGCGCCTTTGCTATGTCGGTATAACCAGGGCAAAAAAGTATTTATATATGACTTGGGGGCATATGCGTACGACTTACGGGACTATGGGCGGATATAAAAGCTATTCACGTTCCCGTTTTTTAGATGAAGTGCCGGATAAAATGATTGATAAAAAAAGTGCACCAAAGTTTAAGCCGCATTTTATAAAAGAACCGAAAATAAAACAAAACTTTTTTCAGTATCATAGCCAAAAGCTGCCTCAAGCAGTTTTAAAAGAAGGTATTTGTGTTGGTGCACATGTAAACCATTCCAAGTTTGGTGACGGCGTAGTCGTTAAAGTTTCCGGGGAAGGGAAAGAGACCATAGCAGTTGTAGACTTTGACAGTGTCGGGCAAAAGAAAATTTTTACGGCATTTGCTCCGCTTGCCGTAATTGATTATTAAAGTTTAGTAAATAATACCTAATAAAGGTGAAAGTTTATGATAGAAGAAGAAATGAAAAGGCTGATTGAAAGTTTAAATTCTTTCAATTACCACTACTACACGCTGGATAGCCCGATAGTGAGTGATGCTGAATACGATGAACTTTACGATAAGCTGGTTCGTCTTGAAAAGCAAAGCGGCGTGGTACTTGAAAACTCTCCTACCAGGCGGGTCGGCGGCAATGTCTTAACACAGTTTGAAAAACATACTCATCTGTCGCCTCTATACAGTTTAGACAAAGTAAAAACGCAACAAGACCTAAAAGCCTTTTATATTAGGAACGAGAAGATATTAAATAAAAAATCCGATTATGTGGTAGAGTATAAGTTTGACGGCCTGACAGTTAACTTAACTTACGATGGGGGATATCTAAGGCAGGCGGCAACGAGAGGAGACGGAGTAACCGGCGAGGGGATTTTAGCACAGGTTAAAAACATAAAATCGGTTGTAAAAAAAATACCGTTTACCGGAAGGATGGAAGTTCAGGGCGAGGCTATAATACATTTATCAGATCTCGAAAAGATAAATAATGAAGAAGATATAAAATTTAAAAATGCAAGGAATGCAGCGGCCGGGGCACTAAGGAATTTAGACCCGGGAGTTGCTAAAAAACGCAAAATAGATATTTATTTTTATAGCATTGGGTATATAGAGGGAAAAAGTTTTGATACACATATTGAGATGATTAAGTTTTTACGTGAATGCGGTTTTAAGTTAAGCCCGTTTATAAAACTCGTCCCAGATGTAAACGAAGCTATAAATGCGATTAAAGAGATAGAAGAAACACGTTTTGATTTGGATTTTTTGATAGATGGTGCAGTTCTAAAGCTAAACGATATGGCGGACAGGCTGTCTCTTGGGGCAACGGAAAAGTTCCCGAGATGGGCGGTTGCCTATAAGTTCAGTGCAGAAGAAAAGACCACTAAACTTTTAGACGTGACTTGGGAAGTAGGAAGAACGGGAAAACTGACGCCGAAAGCGCACTTAGAGCCGGTAGACATCGGCGGAGCCACTGTTAAAAATGCAACGCTTAATAATTATGGCGATATATTAAAAAAAGATATAAAGATAGGTTCTAAGGTGTTTATCCGCCGCTCTAACGACGTTATTCCGGAGATTACAGGAGTGGCACAACACTATCCAGATTCTAAAAAAATAGTCCCGCCGAAATTTTGTCCTGCCTGCGGGAAGGAAATTGTTAGGGATGGGGCGAATATATTCTGTAATAACTCACTTTATTGTGTTCCGCAGTTAACAGCCAGGATGGCGCACTTCGCAGAACGCGGAGCAATGGATATAACGGATGTGAGCGAAAAAACGATAGGCGTTCTTATAGGAAAATTAGGCGCAAAAGATGTATCGGCGCTATATTTTATAGATTACGATAAACTCCTAAAGATAAGGGGCTTTAAGGAGAAAAAAGTTTCAAAATTAAAGGAAGCAATTGAGAAGAGCAAAACGCCAAGACTATCGAATTTTTTATATGCACTTGGTATACCTGGTGTCGGCAAGGCGACAGCAAAGAGTTTGGCAAAAAGGTTTTTAAGTTTCGAGGCATTTGAAAATACCACTTTGGAAGATTTGGTCGCCGTAAAAGATGTTGGGTTATTGACGGCTAGAGGCATACGTGCCTTTCTAGAAGATGAAAAAAATAAAGAGATACTAAGAAGGCTGTTTAGGGCAGGAGTTTCGCCCAGAAAGGAGACAAGCGACAAAAACGGCAAGTTATTTGGTAAAAAGTTCGTATTAACTGGCACACTTGAAACTATGACGAGAGAAGAAGCTACTAAGGTAATAGAAAGGGAGGGTGGTAGCGTATCCTCTTCTGTTACTAAAGACACTTTTGCTGTTATTTGCGGTGAAAAACCGGGAAGCAAACTTGATAAGGCAAAGAAGAATGCAGTTACAGTACTTGATGAAAAGGAGTTTTTGAGTTTACTTGATTTATAACTTATTAATAAGTTATAATATCATGATGTGAAAATTAGGGTTAAGAATTTAAAGGAGCTTTTTATGAAGATAACGAAGGAAGAAGTTAAGCGTATCGCAGTTTTGTCTCGCCTTAAATTAAATGAGGATGAAGAAACCAGGATTGCGAAAAATTTAGAAAATATTTTGGCACATGCCAAAAAAATAGATGATTTAGATACAAAAGATGTCCCTCCCACTGCACATGTATTAAACGTTAAAAACGTTTTCAGGGAAGACTTAGAAGAAAAAGGGCTTAGTATAGATAAGGTGCTGCTAAATGCACCTGAGAGCGGCTATGGTTGTTTTATAGTCCCTAAAGTGTTGGAATAGGGGGAGAACTATCTTGGAATTACATGAATTAACATTAAAACAAGCATCGGACTTGCTCAATAAAGGAGAAGTAAGCTCAAATGAATTGACAAAAGCGTGTCTTGACAGGATTAATTTTGCAGAAGAGAAAATCTCTGCACTAAATCTTATTACGAATGACATAGCTATAGAGAATGCTAAAAATGCAGACAAAAAGATAAAAGAAGGAACTAATAATCCATTAACTGGAATCCCAGGAATAATAAAAGACAATATTTTGACAAAGGGGCTTTTAACCACTTGTTCTTCCCGCATGCTTGAAAACTTTGTTGCGCCGTATGATGCAACGGTTATTGAGCTTTTAAAGGAACAGGGATATGTTCTCGTAGGCAAGGCAAATATGGATGAGTTTGCAATGGGTTCATCTACTGAATATTCTGCTTTTGCAAAGACAAAAAACCCGTGGGACTTATCACGTGTTCCAGGCGGTTCTTCAGGTGGTTCGGCTGCAAGTGTTTCGGCCAAAGAAGCGTTCTTTGCGTTAGGATCTGATACCGGCGGGTCAATAAGGCAGCCGTCATCTTACTGCGGCGTTGTAGGAATGAAACCCACTTACGGATCTGTATCCAGGTATGGGCTGGTCGCCTTTGCTTCCTCTCTAGATCAAATAGGCCCATTAACTAGAAACGTATATGATATGGGAATGGTTTTAAATACAATATGCAGGCCGGATACAAAGGATTCTACTTCTGTAAGGCTTAAAGCTCCGGATTTTACTCTAGATATTAAAAAGGGCATAAAAGGCATGAAGATAGGCATTCCAAAGGAGTATTTAGAAGACCTGCCAGCCCATACAAAAGATATGATAGATAAATCTGTAAAAGTTTTAGAAGGTTTAGGAGCAAAAGTTGAATTAACATCTCTTCCTACATTCGATTATGCACTTAGTGCGTACTACATCATATCTTCGGCTGAAGCTACGTCCAACCTGTCTCGTTTTGATGGAATAAAATATGGTTCAAGAGCCGAGGCTTCAGATATTAAAGAGGTTTATTATAATACCCGCGGGGAATTTTTCGGAGACGAAGTAAAGAGAAGAATAATGCTTGGCAATTATGTCTTGTCTTCCGGGTATTACGATGCATTTTACTTAAAGGCATTAAAAGTGAGAACCCTTATAAAGGCTGATTTTGATAAAATATTTGATAATTTTGATATTATATTTTCACCTGTTACGGCGGACTGTGCCTTTAAGCTTGGTGAAAAGCGGGATCCACTTAGCATGTATTTAACGGACGTATATACTGTTCCGGTGAACATTGCAGGGCTTCCGGCAATTTCTGTGCCGTCTGGCCTTTACGCAAACGGAATGCCAAGCGCAGTACAGTTTATTGGCCCGGCTTTTTGTGAGCCTACGCTTTTAAGAGCCGCTCATGCATTTGAGAGTGAGATTGGGTTTCAAAATGACCCTGGCTTAAAGGAGGTTCAGCTATGAGATTTAATTCTGTAATAGGACTTGAGATTCACGTTGAGCTTTTAACAAACACAAAGATATTTTGCGGATGTAAAAACGAGTTCGGAGCGGCTCCTAACACAAACTGTTGCCCTGTATGCTTAGGTATGCCGGGCGCGCTTCCGGTACTCAATAAAAAAGCTGTCGAATACGCTATTAAAGCAGGTTTGGCACTAAATTGCGAAATAGCTGAATTTTCTAAAATGGATAGGAAGGGATACTATTATCCGGACCTTCCAAAGGCATATCAGATATCACAGTTTGACTTGCCAATATGCAAAAACGGTTATGTTGAGATCCCATCCGGCGATGCTAATAAAAAAATCCGCATTTTACGCATACATATGGAAGAAGATGCAGGAAAGCTGCTTCACGATTTAGTACCAGGGGCAACTGCGGTTGATTTAAACCGATGTGGAGTCCCTTTGATAGAGATAGTTACAGAGCCTGATATGTCTTCTGCTGCCGAAGCAAAGGAGTTTTTGGAAAGGCTAAAGGCAATCATACAGTTTATCGGCGTTTCAGACTGCAAAATGCAGGAAGGAAGGCTGCGCTGTGATGTAAACGTTTCTGTAAACCGTGAAGGAGAACCTTTAGGCGTTAGGACTGAGATGAAAAATTTAAATAGCTTTTCATCTATAGAGCGCGCAATACAATACGAGTTAAAAAGGCAGATAGATACTATTGAAAGCGGTGAGGCTATTTTCCAGGAAACGCTTAAGTGGGATGACGCAAAGGGAATGAATTATTCTATGCGCGATAAGGAAGACAGTAAGGATTACAGATATTTCCCGGATCCTGATTTGGTTCCTATAGTTGTTACAAAGGAAGAGGTAGAAAATATAAGGGAAAGCTTGCCTGAACTACCGGAAACAAAGAAGCAGCGTTACATCTGCGAATTTAACCTTCCGGAATACGATGCAGCTTTAATAACAAAAGATAAAAACCTCTGTGATTTCTTTGAGGAGGTCAATGTGCTTGTCGGCGAACCTAAGAAAGTATCCAACTGGATAATGGTAGATTTGCTTAGGCTTTTAAAAGGGATGGAAACGGATCAACTGCCGGTAACTCCAGAGCAGCTTGCCGAAGCTATAAATTTAGAAATAAAGGGCGTAGTTAATTTATCCGTTGCTAAAAGTGTTTTTGAGGAAGTATTTAAAAACGGAGGCAGCGCCCACGATATAGTGAAGAAAAAGGGATTATCCCAGGTAAACGACGATTTAAGTATTAGAAGCGTTGTTCAAGAACTTATAAAAGTAAATGAAAAAAGCGTTAATGAATTTAAGTCAGGAAATGAAAAGAAAGTAGTAACATTCTTTGTCGGGCAGGTTATGAAGCTAATGGGGGGCAGGGCCAACCCTAAGATGGTAAATGAGATAGTCAGAGAGGAACTATCCAAGTAGCATGGAAATAGGAAAGCTAACAAATGAACAGCTTAAAAAATCCGTTTTAGACTTGATTGGTAAAAATAAAAGGGAAGAGACTGTTGTTGGTGCAGGGATAGGCATTGATTCTGCAGTTTTGAACTTAGGCGGAGATCTTTGTGTTTTATCGACAGACCCGATAACAGCAGAGAACCCGGATGCGGGGACCCTTGCTATATACGTGTCTGTAAACGATATAGCAGCCGCAGGGGCAACTCCCATAGCAGTTTTGATAACCCTGATGTGCCCTTCTAGCTCAAGTATAGACGATATAGAAAAAGTAGTAAGGTCTGCTAAAAAAGCTGCCGATAAAGTAAACGTGGATATAGTCGGTGGGCATACCGAAATAACAGACGCCGTTAACCGTATAGTTTTATGCGTGACAGCTGTGGGAAAAAAGAAAGGCGTTAAAATCAATAAGGCATGTGCTGGTGACGCAGTTCTTTTAACCGGGTATGCAGGCTCTGAAGGCAGTTTTATTTTAAAAGACACTGTGGATTTAAACGAAGCTGATAAAATCGATTTAAATATAATTAAAGACGCTTTAGATGTGTCATTAGCTGCTGCTTTGGCTGGTTCAAACGGAGCTAACGCTATGCACGATGTAACTGAAGGAGGCATTTTAGGCGCGGCTTATGAGTTGGCGGAGGCATCTGACGCCGGTATAGAGATATATTTGGATAATATACCAGTACTTGGTTTAACAAAAAAAATTTGCAAAAAGCTTGATTTAGATGTCTTTAGGCTCATATCAAGCGGCTGCCTGCTGATAAGCGTTGATAAAACCAATAAAGATAAAGTAATGTCCGCACTTAAAAGCAACGGTATTGTTGTAAATGAGATAGGTGTGGTAATCAAGAATGGGTATATTAAACGGAGCGGAGGGATTGAATCAAAAATAGACCCGCCCGAAAAAGACCAGCTTTTTACCACAATCAATAAAAGACCAGCTTTTTAAATAAAAATTAAAGTTTTTTTTGAATATTTTATGCTATAATTTCTAAGAACTGCTTTTTATTAGATTTGGAGGATACGGATTTGAGGAGCATGACAGGCTTTGGCAGAGGGGAAGCTATTGAGGGAGACGTAAGGATCACCGTAGAGATCAAAAGCGTTAACCACCGGTTTTTGGATTTAAACGTTAGAATACCTAAGACTTTGATGTCTTTAGAGGAGCATTTAAGAAATATAATAAAGGAAAGCATATCAAGAGGGCGGCTGGAGGTGTTTGTCAGCCACTACGGAAGTATATGCCAAAAGACTGTTTTAGTCGACGAAAAACTTGCAAAAGCATATATAGAAGCTGCTGGAAAACTTGAAAAAGATCTATGCGTACAAAACGACTTTTGTGTATCACAGCTTATGCGCATACCGGACATACTGACTGTTGAATCTAGTGACGACGATACGGAGACGCTAAAACGTATATTGACTAAGGCAACTAAAGATGCGGTTGGCGAACTTGCCGGCGCAAGAGAGCGTGAGGGCATGCGCCTTGCAAAAGACATGGATAAACGGTTTGATTTGATAAATTCTTTTGCTAAAATAGTTCACGATAAAGAAGGTGCAGTTATAGTCGAATACAAAGAAAAACTTTCTTCAAGGATACAAGAATTAACAGAGGGGCTAGATCTAGACGAAGGGCGGCTGGCTACGGAAATCGCTTATTTTGCAGATAAGCAAAACGTAACAGAGGAAACGGTACGTGTCTTTTCACATGTTAAGAGCGCAAAAAATTGTTTAAATGAGGCTAAACCTCAGGGTAGACAGCTTGATTTTCTGCTTCAGGAATTAAACCGCGAGTTTAACACGATAGGATCCAAATCTTCAGATTTGGAAATTATAAATGCAGTGCTCATGGCAAAAGGAGAGATCGAAAAAATACGTGAGCAAGTTCAAAATATAGAGTAAAATGTTTTAATAATTTTTAGTAGGAAAGGAAATTATTATGAGTAGTGTTAAGATTATGAACATCGGGTTTGGTAATGTTGTCAATGCCGACAGGATTATTGCCATCGTAAGCCCGGAGACCGCGCCTATAAAGCGCCTAATACAGGATGCAAAGGCATCCGGTACGCTTATAGACGCAACATACGGTAGAAGAACGCGCGCAGTTATAATAACTGACAGCAATCAGGTAATACTATCTGCTGTTCAGCCGGAAACTATGGCAAACAGGCTTTATTCTAAAACAAGTGAGGAAGACGTTTAAATGGGCGGACTTTTGATTGTATTATCCGGCCCTTCGGGTGCTGGAAAAGGTACGGTTGCCGGAGAACTTATAAAGACAGGAGATATAGAATTATCTATATCTTGTACTACAAGATGCCCGCGAAAAAATGAGGTCGACGGGAAAGATTATTTCTTTAAGACCAGAGAAGAATTCGCAAACATGATAAAAAATGATGAGTTTTTAGAGTACGCGGGTGTATTTGATAACTATTATGGTACCCCTAAAAATTATGTCTTTGAAAAACTAAGCAACGGGAGAGACGTGCTTTTGGAGGTAGACGTAGCGGGGGCAAAGACCATAAGGGAAAGGTACAGCGATGCGGTGCTTATCTTCTTAGTTCCTCCATCTATGGCGGAGCTCGAACGCCGTATTTGCAGCAGGGCGACCGAAACATGCAGTCAAATACAAAAGAGGTTAAGTACTGCAAAGTACGAACTTGAACTGTGTTCAGAATACGATTATATAATAGTCAACAAAGATATAGATAAAGTTGTTGATAATGTAAAGGCTATCATTACTGCGGAAAAACGCAAGGTATTTAGGAACAAAAATATTTGCAAGACGATTTTAGAAGGCGGTGAAATTGTTTGATAAATGTAGGATTAGATGAACTGTTAAAGAAAGTAGACTGCCGTTATACGCTGGTATGTGAGACGGCAAAACGTGCAAGGCAGATTGCAGACGGGTCGGAACCATTAACAAGTACCGTATCGACAAATCCCGTATCACAGGCTGTCAGTGAGATATTGGAAAACAGGATAACCTATATTAGGAGAAAAGAAGGTATTAAGTAGCAGATGTTTTTAAACAGATGTGTGGTTTTGGGTGTGACGGGGGGCATTGCAGCATATAAGGCGGCCTCTTTAGTTCGTTTGCTTTCAAAAGAGAACGCAGACGTTCACGTTATAATGACTAAAAACGCCACCAAGTTTATAACACCACTGACACTTGAGACTCTAAGTACAAACAAAGTAATTAAAGATACTTTTGAAGAAAAGGATAACTATGATATTTTGCATGTTAGCTTAGCTAAAAGCGCAGATATTCTATTAGTAGCCCCTGCAACTGCTAATTTCATAGCAAAAGTGGCTTCGGGAATAGCAGATGATATGTTGTCTACTACGTTTTTGGCGGCCAAGTGCATTAAGATAATTGCACCTGCAATGAATGAGGACATGTATTTAGATAAATGTACGCAGGAAAATATAGAGAAGTTAAAAAACTCTGGCGTTATCGTTCTTAACACTGGGAAAGGGCACCTTGCATGCGGTGAAGAAGGGCGCGGCCGCATGTTAGAGCCGGAGGACATCTTAAACGCGGCTAAACAGGCATTTTTGAGCAGGAACGAGGCTGCAGGTATAAATATTTTAGTGAATGCAGGGCCGACCAGGGAATATATAGATCCGATAAGGTTTATATCAAGCCCGTCAAGCGGAAAAATGGGATATGCACTCGCTGAGGCTGCGGCGGATTTAGGCGCCAAAGTCACTCTTGTTTCGGGCCCGGTTAGTATACCTGCCCCAAGAAGGGTAAAGATGATCAATGTTGTCTCTGCAAGCGAGATGTACAATAAGTGTTTTTTAGAATTTGAAGATGCGGATATAGTGATAGCATCTGCTGCCGTCAGCGACTATACCCCAAAAGAAGTCCACAATAAAAAGGTAAAAAAAGCAGGGGAATTGGATATTGCCTTTGTCAGGACAAAGGACATTTTGAGGGATATGGGGCAAAAAAAAGGAAACAAAATGCTCGTAGGCTTTGCAGCCGAAACACACGACGTTTTAAATTACGCTTTAAGTAAACTTGATGAAAAGAATTTAGACATGGTCTGTTTAAACGATATATCAAAAAGCGGTATAGGTTTTGGATCTGATAACAATCATGTTATAATGTGTTTAAAGGACGGTAGCAAGATAGATTTAGGGCTTTTAACTAAAAAAGAGACGGCAAAATTAATACTTGAAAAAGTCATTTCTTTATACACTCAGATGCATAAGTAGGGGGTTTGGTTTTTAAATAATGGATGGGAACCGCTTTGCTCAAGTCATAGTTGATGTAAACCATTCTAGTGTCGACAGGATTTTTGATTATAGGATACCCGAGTCTATGGCTGTAAATGTAGGACAAAAGGTATCCGTTCCTTTTTCTAAGTCTAAAAATTTAAGCGGGATAGTTATCGGCTTAACTGACAAAAGCTTAGTACCAAAAGAAAAGATAAAGGATATAATCAGTGTTTTAGATGCTCCGGTTATGACTTTAAAACAGATTAAGCTTTCAAAGGAAATAGCAAAAAGATATCACACGACTTTGGCATCGGCTATGCGGCTTTTTGTACCTACGCCACTTCGGCGCGGTAAAGTTAAAGAAAAGAGCTGTATGGTTTTTTTTGTAGAGAAAAAATTAAGTGAGAGCGAAAGAAAAGAGATATTTTACTTTAAGAGCGGTAAAGAAAAATCTCCTGTCAAACTTGCCGTTTATAATGAGATTTTAGATTCAGGTAAAGATGGAATAAAGGCTGGCGACTTAAATGAAAGCAAAAGAGCCGCTGCAGCAGCACTTTTAAAACAGGGCATAATACTTTATAAAAAAGAAGAGGTCTTTCGCCGCCCGGGTGAGATAAAAAAAGATTTTGAAGATGTAATATTAACAGCTGAGCAAATGGATGTTTCAGTCAAGATAGCTAATAAAATAGGAACTTACTATAAGTTTTTACTACATGGCGTTACCGGCTCCGGCAAGACAGAAGTATATTTACAGGCGGTTAAGGAGGCTCTTTTAAAAGATAAGGGCATAATAATTCTAGTGCCTGAAATATCGCTTACGCCGCAGATGGTAATGATGTTTAAAAAAAGGATCCTAAGCCCTGTTGCAATATTGCACTCTAAGCTTTCAGACGGGGAAAAGCACGACGAATTAAAACGCATAATGTCAGGAGAAGCCAGAGTAGTCATTGGCGCTAGGTCTGCCGTATTTGCACCGGTTTCAAACTTAGGGCTTATAATAATAGACGAGGAACACGAACAAAGCTACATATCCGATTCGCACCCGAGATACGACACACGTGAAATAGCGGATATGAGGGCTAAGTTAGAAAGCGCATGCGTAGTTTTGGCCTCGGCGACTCCATCTATTGAAAGTTATTTCGATGCCCAGAATGGGAAAAGCGAGCTTATTAAACTTAAAAACCGAGTATTCAACGTACCGCTTCCAAAAGTCTTAGTCGCCGATATGCGTGACGAGATAAGAAAAGGCAATATGACAATGTTTTCGAGCCTTATGTACAAGGAGATAAAGGAAGCGCTTCAAAATTCACGCCAGGTGATGATATTTATAAATCGCCGCGGTTATTCTACGTTTGTTATGTGCAGAGGATGCGGATATATAGAAAAGTGTGACAACTGTGACATAAGTCTTACATATCATAAGAGTGAAAACTCACTTAAGTGCCATTATTGCGGAGCAAAAAGGCCGGTCAAAAAAATATGCCCTAATTGTAATATGCCGTATCTTAAGTATTTCGGTGGAGGCACTGAAAAAATAGTTGAACAGCTATCTAAACTATTTCCTAACGCAAGGATAATGCGAATGGACTTAGACAGTATGATGAAAAAAGATGCCTACCTAAAAGCGTATTCGGATTTTGCAGATGGTAAGGCGGATATATTGGTAGGCACGCAGATAATAGCAAAGGGCCTAGACTTTGAAAATGTTTCGTTGACTGGTATAATATCAGCAGACCTTTCCCTTAACTTCCCGGATTACAAAAGTGCGGAAAGGACGTATCAGATTCTAGAGCAGGTTTCCGGCAGGGCGGGAAGAAGGCAGCAGGGCAAATGTGTAATACAAACTTATACGCCAGAGCACTATGCAGTTAAGTGTGCTCAAAGCCACGATTATAGTTGTTTTTATTTAGAGGAGCTTAAGTATAGAAAAACGGCGCTTCTGCCGCCGTTCATAAGCTTTTTAAGCGTTAAGTTTGAATCTAAGAAAGAGGGCAAAGCGTCTTATGCGGCAAAGGATTTTTATAAAGCCCTTTTGCCGATGTTAGATGACTATAAGGATAAAATAGTTTTTAAAGGCGAAGGACCGGCAGGTGTCGTAAAGATAAAAGGGGTTTTCAGACACCAAGTACTTTTAAAAGTTAAAAGAGAAAGTTTAGACGATGTTATTGAAGTTATAAAAACACTGTCTTTCAATAAAAATTACACGGATTGTGTATACGAAATAATGGTTAATCCAAAGAACATGCTTTAAACGAGGAGAAAGAACAAATGGGTTATAGAGACATTTTACAATTAGAACCTGACGAAAGACGCCTGCGAATGGTGTCAAGAGAAGTTAAGGGTATTGATAAAAGAATACTAATGCTTTTAGACGACATGAAGGAGACAATGTATACGGCCGAAGGAGCCGGCCTTGCGGCACCTCAGGTAGGGGTATTAAGAAGAGTAGTTGTCATAGATGTCGGAGATGGGCTGATTGAGCTTATAAATCCGAAAATTATAAAGATATCTGGCAGCAATATCGAACAAGAAGGCTGCCTTTCCATTCCAGAAGAAATGAGAGGGTATGTAAAGAGGCCTGAGATAGTTAAAGTCCAGGCAGTTGACCGGCATGGAGATGTCAAGGAATATACGGGCAGCGGGTATACCGCTCGCGCATTTTGCCACGAGATAGATCATTTAAACGGAGTGTTGTTTATTGATAAAGTAATAAAAGGTTATAAGCCAAAAGAGGAAAAACCAAAGAAATGAAAATAGTATTTTTAGGTACGCCGGAGTTTGCAGTTAAATCACTTAAAGCTCTTAACGATGCTTTTAAGGTATCGGCGGCCTTTACAAAAACAGATAAAAAAAAGGACCGGGGACAAAAGTTGACCTTTTCCCCGGTCAAAAAATATTGTATTGAAAACGGTATAGAAGTTTATCAGTTTTCAAGTATAAGTTCTTCCGAAGCGGTTGCAGTATTAAAGGAGCTGTCTCCGGATCTAATGGTGACCGCCGCATTCGGGCAGATTCTTTCGGGCGAAATTTTAAGCATACCAAAGTATGGCTGCATAAACGTGCATGCATCCCTTTTGCCCAAATACCGCGGTGCAGCTCCGATAGAGAGGGCTTTAATGGAGGGGGAGAAGGAGACAGGCGTAACTACCATGATGACGGACATAGGCATGGATACAGGGGACATGCTATTATCTAAAAAAGTGAATATAAAAAAAGAGGATACAGGAGAAGAGCTAAGGGAGAGGTTATCTGATGTAGGCGCTTCTTTAATAGTTGAAACAGTAAAAAAACTTGTGTCAAATGATTTAAGGGCAGTTTCACAGGATTCTTCTTTGGCAACATATGCACCTAAGATAAGCAAAGAAGATTTAATAGTTAACTTTAAAAATACCACCGAGCAGGTACTAAATAAAATAAGGGCACTAAGCCCGAACGCAAAGACAGGTATAAATGGCAAGAGCTTTAAAATTATAAAGGCTCATAAAGCTCCTGGCGCCGGCGCTCCAGGAGAAGTTTTAGCTGTGGATAAAATGAGCGGCGTGATAGTAGCAACAGGTGACGGGGCAATATCCGTTGACTTGCTGCAGTTTGAGGGCAAAGGCGTAATCAGCGCTTTAGACGCGGTTAACGCAAACAGATTTAAGGTGGGGGATATAGTTGGATAAACAGGGCAACGAAAACATAAGAAGCGTTTGTTTAAAAATATTAAACGAAGTTTTCGACGGAGGGTATCTTAACTTAGTATTAAAAAAGCATCTGCGTAGTGTATCCTTGTCTTCCCGTCCGTTTTTAACTGCGCTTGCATCAGTTGCCATTGAGAAAAAGATAAGTATAGACTATTATCTTTCTCCTTTTATATCTGGGAAGAGAGTAAAAGGCAATATAAAAAACATATTGAGGATGGCTGTTGCACAGATAATGTATTTAAATGTGCCGGAGTATACCGCAGTAGACGAGGCGGTCAAGCTGTCCAGAATATACGGCAGGAAGCAGGCCGGATTTGTCAACGCTGTATTGAGGACGTTTTTAAGAAAAGAAAGAAGGAGCCTGCCTGATGAAAATGATTTATCGGCATATTTGTCTATTAAGTATAGTTTTCCGGAATGGATGGTAAAAACGTTCATAAATGATATGGGCATTAACAGAGCTACTGAATTTTTATCATATGAAGCAGACAACAAATCAACATATGTATATGATAACCCATTAAAGACGAGTAAAGCCGATTTAAAAAGCTATCCACCTTATGCAAGGGAAGTTAAGTCTATTACGGATGTAGAGAATATAGAGGAGTTTATTTCGGGCAAAATGTCCGTTATGGGCATATCCTCTATGAAGGCCGTATATGCAGTTTATAACGCCGAAAGCAGTGCGCTGGATGTTTGTGCTGCACCAGGAGCTAAAACCGCATATCTGGCTGCATTAAGCGGCGGGAAGGCCTTTATTACCGCGTGTGACATACACCTTCACAGGATAAAACTGATAAAAGAGAATCTGAGCCGTTTGGGCGTTGATGCCAGGGTATTATATAGAGATGCTTCCGTAACGTATGAAGACCCGCTTAAAAAAGAGCATTTTGATTTAGTTTTAGTTGATGCGCCTTGTTCGGCTCTTGGCATGGTGTTTAAAAAACCGGATATCAGAATCCACAGGAAAGAAGAGGATATTATATCGTTGGCTGAGGTCTCAAGGCAAATACTGGATGCCTCGGCCCTTCGCGTAAAGAGGGGCGGAAGGCTTGCCTTTTTAACCTGTACAGTTACAAAGGCAGAGAACGAAGATACGGTAAACTGGTTTTTAAAAAGGAACCCGGATTTTAAGTTAGTAAGTATAGATATAAACGGCGAAACGGACATCATGCACACTATGATGCCTAGCCAGGACGGAGAAGGGTTTTTTGTCTGCCTGATGGAGAAAGTTTAAATGAATGTTTTAGATATAAATTTAGAAGAGTGGATTAGCATATTAAATAAAAAAGGCCAACCCAAATACAGGGCAAGCCAAATATACTCTGCTCTTTTAAAGGGCCTAAATTTTGACGAAATAAGCAACATACCAAAAGACTTAAGAACTGAGCTTAGTGAAGAATTTGGCAGCGGATTTTTAACCGTTGAAAGGGAACTTGTTTCAAAAGACGGGACAAAAAAGCTTTTATATAAGCTTTTTGATGATAACTTAATTGAAAGCGTTATAATGGGCTATGAGCATGGCTTAAGCGTATGCATATCTACACAGGTCGGCTGTGCCATGGGATGCGTGTTTTGTTCTTCTACTACCGGTGGGCTTATCAGGAACTTAACTGCGGGGGAGATTTTGTCTCAAGTTGTTATGGCAGGAAGATTAAGCGGCGAAAAGGCAAGCAATGTCGTTCTTATGGGATCTGGTGAGCCGCTTGACAATATTGATGAGACATTAAAGTTTCTTAAAATGATAAGTGATAAAGACGGGTTTAATATGAGCTTACGGCATGTATCGGTATCTACGTGCGGTATAGTGCCGGGCATTAAAAAGCTTATAGAATCTGGCTTATCTCCGGTGTTGTGTATTTCCCTTCATGCAGTAACCGATGAAAAAAGAAGAGAAATTTTGCCTATTGCCAAAGCTTATACAATTGATGATATAATGAAAGAAGCAAGAATGTATTTTGATAAAACCGGGCGGAGGATAATAATAGAATATGCGCTTATATCCGGGTTTAACGACAGTATATCTGACGCACAAAAATTAAAAAAACTGCTTTTAAACTTAAACTGCCATGTGAACTTGATACCGCTAAATGCTACTTCTACGAAAAAACCGCCTAACAAGAAGACACTTTATACGTTTCTTAACCATTTAAACGATATAGGTGTATCGGCGACAATGAGAAGGACGCTGGGGGCAGACATATCGGGTGCATGCGGGCAGCTAAGGGCACGTGCAATTGACGAAAACAAAGGATAAAATTTTAAGACGAGGTGAAAATGCAGTATTTTGCTTATACGCACGCAGGAAAAATAAGAGAGCGTAATGAAGACGCCGTATTTGTGCTAAATGAGGGCGTAACCATTGCAATAGTAGCTGACGGAATGGGCGGGCATAATGCAGGCAACGTCGCCGCTAATGCTGCAACAAAAGGTTTATACGATTATTTAAAGAAAAAGAAAAAAAGCATAAGTGAAGCGGACATGAAAAACGGTTTTCTGGCTGCCAACAAAAGCGTTTTTAGGATGTCTTATCTAAAGGACGAATATTTCCATATGGGTACGACTATGACTGCAGCAGTAGTAAACAAAAATAACGTTATAGTCGGCCATGTCGGAGATTCAAGGGCGTATGTTTTTTCAAATGAGTTAAAGCTTATTACACACGATCATTCGCTTGTCCAGGAGATGCTTGAGCGCGGAGTTATAGACGAAGAGACAGCGAGGTTCCATCCTCAGAAAAATATAATAACGCGTGCAATCGGCACAAAAAGGAATGTTGATGTCGATGTATACTCATTTCATATAAATACGGGGGACATGATGCTTCTTTGTTCGGACGGGCTAACCCGCTATTTAAGTGAGAAAGAAATAGAAAACATACTTTGCAGAAATGGAAGTATTGAAGAAAAGGTCAAGGTAATGGGCAACCTTGCCCTGCACCGCGGCGGAGCTGATAACATTTCCATCGTGGGGCTTTTAAATATAGATTAGGGTGGTTATAATTTCTGGTAGGAAATATTTTAAAAAAGAGGTATAGGATCGAGAAAAAATTCGATTCTGGAGGTATGTCCGATCTTTATACGGCTACCGATTTAAAGACTAATGAGATAGTATGCTTAAAAATCTTAAAATCGGAGCTGACAATAAAGAGAGGATACCTTTTGCGGTTTAACCGCGAAGCAAGGGCTTCTATGGCCCTAAAACACAGAAATATCATAAGGACGCTTGATTACGGCAATGAAAACGGCATCCACTTTATAGTCATGGAATACTTTAACGGAAAGACCCTGGCTGAAAAGATTAAGAAGGAAGGCCCCTTGCCAATAAAGGAAGTGCTGGGTATTGCTGCATGCATATGCTCCGGCCTTGAGTATGCGCACTCAAAGGGGCTTATACACAGGGACGTAAAGCCAAGAAATATTCTAATAAATGAAAAAGGGAATGTCAGGATAATAGACTTTGGCATTGCCAAGAATCTGTCTGCTGAAACGGTCACCTTAGGTGAGAAAGACTTAATAGGTTCTGTATACTACTTTTCGCCGGAACAGGCAAAAGGTATGCCGGTGGATCAAAGGAGTGACATATATTCTTTCGGGATAGTTTTGTATGAGATGCTGACGGGCAAAACCCCGTTTTCAGGAGACAATGCGGTTTCCGTTGCTATAAAGCATATAAACGAGGAGTTACCTAAGCCAAATACCATTAGGAACGAACTGCCTATAAGCGTCAATAACATTATTTTAAAGGCTACGCAAAAGGACAGGAAACATAGATACTCTTCGTTTGCAGATATGAGAACGGACATTTTAAAAGCTATAGCACGCCCGGATGAGAACAGCGTTAAACTAAAGAAGAGTATAATAAATAAGCGTAAATTAGGTGCTATACTTGTCGCCCCGGTAATCATTGTTGGATTTTTAATCGGAATGTTCGTATACAGGGGGCTTGGAAGCACCAAACTTCCGGCGCTGACCGGCCTTACAGAGACACAGGCAGTTGAGATATGTACTAACCTCGGTTTAAAAGTTGATAAAACCTATGAGTATAATTCATCTATTAACGATACATATATAATTTCACAAGATCCCGGTGAAGGGGCTTACGTAGATGAAGGACAAGTCGTTTATTTAAAAATATCTTTAGGACAAGAGCCATCTCAGGCACCGTCAGTTATAGGCATGAGCGAGGAAGAAGCGATAGAGACGCTTTTAGCCAGCGGATTTGTGGATGTCGAAGTCGCATATACCGAAGGGGAGCCTGTAGGCTATGTAAAGCTGCAGGAACCGATAGCCGGAGAGAGCATTCAGGAAGATTCTATTGCCAGGATTACGGTTTACGGCTCTGAAACAACGGAAAGCGTGATAATGGATAATATTATCGGCATGGCAGAAGACAAAGCGGTTGCAAAACTCCAAAGCAGCGGGTTTACCGGAGCTTATATATACATGGAAGAAAGCAAGAGCGCTGCCAATACTATAATAAACCAGCAGCCTGTAGAGGGCGTCAATCAGGCACTTGCGGAACTGCCGATACTTTGGGAGTCTAGCGATGAAGCCGAAGCTGTAAGCGCTCTTACCACTTTTAAATTTACGATAGATGATGCAAGTGCAGACGTTACTATCTGTTATAATGAAATGGTAAACGGTTTTGAGAAAAGATACATTTTGTACGAAGGGGAGTATAAAAAAGGCGATATAGTACTACCTCTTAATTTAAAGAGCTATGGAGAAGGGGAAAAGACACTTGTCATTTATGCCAATGGTAACCAAATATCGAATAAACAGGTTAAATTCAGTAAGTAAAATAGATGGGAGAGGTTTTTAATAAGGGGTTTAATAGTTAGAGCCATCGCCGGGTTTTATTACGTTTTTAGCGGCGGCAGAGTTTTTGAGGTAAGCGCTAAAGGCGTTTTCAGGCATCTTAAAATAAAACCCATGGTTGGAGATAGAGTCGACATTGACGAAGGAAAGATAGTTAATATTTTACCTAGGAAAAACAACCTTATCCGGCCGAAGGTGGCAAATGTAGATAAGCTTATAATAGTCTTGGCGCCTATACCTGAACCAGACTACTTATTGCTTGATAAGCAGCTGATATTTTGCCTAAAGGAAGGCATTTCTCCGATAATAGCAGTAAACAAGGCGGATATAGACGTTGATACTACGGAATATGTAAGAAATGCATATGGGAAATATTTTTTAGTACTGTCCGTTTCCGCTAAGACATCTTATGGAATAGCTGAATTTTATAATAAAATAATAGGTTCAATAGTATGCTTTGCAGGGCAGTCTGCCGTTGGGAAGTCTTCTCTTATAAATGCACTGTTTTCATTATCTCTTGAGACGGGCGAGATGTCCAAAAAGATTGAGAGGGGAAAAAATACAACTAGAGAGGCAAGGCTGTTTGACATAGGAGGCGCTTATATAGCCGATACGCCGGGGTTTTCTTCCTTTGAAATCTCCTTTCCTGAAGATGAGCTAAAAGATGTATATCCTGAATTTAGAGATATCACATGTGAGTTTTTAGACTGCATGCATATAGGGGAAAAGGGCTGCGGCGTAAAAACTGGAAGTGTGATAGATGATGGGCGGTATCAGAGGTATTTAAAGATATTTAATGAACTTAAAAGCCAAAAGAAATATTAAATAAAGTTTAAGGAGTTATTAAGATGATCAAAGTTTCACCGTCAATTTTATCAGCGGATTTTTCGAACATAGCGGCTGGAATCAAGGAAATCGAACTTTCAGGTGCGGATATGGTGCATATGGATGTTATGGATGGTATGTTTGTGCCAAACATTACTTTCGGGCAGCCGATGGTTGCGGCGGTAAGGAAGATGACAAAATTGCCGCTGGACGTACACCTTATGATAGAGCGCCCGGAAAGATATATAGAGGAGTTTGCCGATGCAGGTGCAGACATAATAGTTGCACATGTTGAGGCGACAAAACATATACACCGAGTATTGCAGCAAATACGCTTAACCGGTAAAAAACCCGGGCTGGCATTAAACCCGGGGACCCCGATAGAAGTTTGCTTTGGGCTTTTAAACTATGTGGAAATGGTCCTTATTATGTCCGTTAACCCGGGATTCGGCGGCCAGAAGTTTATACCAGAAAGCCTAATAAAGGCAAGGAAGCTAAGGGACTATTCCGGAAACGACTTAGATATACAGTTTGACGGCGGAGTGTCTTCAAAAAACGCAAAGGAGATAATTGCAGCAGGAGTAAACGTACTCGTTTCGGGAAGTGCATTTTTCAATGCGCCTGATAAAAAAGCAGAGGTAAGAGCCCTTCGCGGTGAGTAAAGTATACAAAAAAGCACTTAAAAAGCAGTAACAAATCTAACCCGCTTTAAATATGTTATATTAGGAAAAATATATGCTTAAGGCGGGTTTTTTATGTGGTTTAGATGCGGACGAAAAGGATGGACTTGCGGAATTATACTTTTATTAGTAGGGCTTTTTATAATACTTTGGTGTTTGCCTTTTAAAATTGTTATCTTTCTCCTAGGTGTAGTTTTAGTTATAATCGGTCTTTGCTCTTTTAATTGGCGATGTTTTTAGAAAAAAGTATTATATCTTAAATGTCTTTAATATATATCTTATGGAGGGGGTGTTTATTTTGAGGATATATTGCATAAGAGCGCCTTGGGTTTTAAGAGGGATTTTAAGGTTTATGTTTGTTAAAAAATAATTATTACATAGGGGAATAGGAAATTTTTAAAATAAAAAAACGGCCGACTAGCCGTTTTTAAATTTGCTTTAAATTTTAAGAATTTTTTGCCTGCGTCCTAATGCAACGAGTACAAACGTACATCTTTTTAGGGGAGCCATCGACTGTCATTGTGACATGACGAATGTTGGGAGCCCATTTTCTCTTAGATTTTCTATTTGAATGGCTGACTTTATTCCCAGACATTATTCCCTTTTTGCAAATCTCACAGTATTTTGCCACCAAAAACACCTGCCTTTTTCCTCGAATGAAATAAATTTTACCACTGAATAAAAAAATTTGCAAGACAAATTTTAAAAATACTGTATAAAAGCAATACTTTTTAAAGACGCTATTTAATAAAAAGATATTTTTTCAGGAGGAAAATATGGTAAGGACAGATTTGGCAAGCGAAGCGGTTCAGCAGGCCGGTTCGGATATAGAAGGGATAAAATCCAGCGAAGAAAAAAAAGGGGACATAACGATTACCAGAGTCGAAGTCTTAAACGAGCAGGGAGAAAAGGCAATAGGCAAGAAAATAGGCAATTATGTGACTATTTCCATGAAGCCGTTTTCGGAGATGAGCATAGAAGAACAAAAGAATGCACAGGAAGTAACGGCGGCTGAGATACGCGCCATGAGTAATGGAAACGTATTTAAAAATGTGCTTATAGCCGGCCTTGGGAATAGAAACGTAACGGCAGATTCGCTGGGGCCTGCTGTTTGCGACAACGTGTTTGTAACCAGGCATTTTTCACAGGACATGATACCGGAAGAATTAAAGGGCAAGTTAAATGCCGTTTCGGCTATCTCGCCGGGAGTTCTAGGAGTAACCGGCATTGAGACTGGTGAGATAATACGCGGCGTCGTTAAAAACGTTAAACCGGATTTGGTTTTAGTCGTTGATTCGTTGGCATCGAGGAGCTTAGATCGAATAATGACTACCATACAGCTTTCAGATGCCGGTATTAGCCCTGGGTCCGGAATAGGCAACAAGCGTTTTACGATAGACAAAGAGACTCTTAAAGTTCCGGTCATAGCGATTGGGGTGCCGCTTGTCGTCTATGCTTCGACTATAGCATATGATTTAATATCAGAAGCTCTTGGCAATGCAAATGATGCTAACAGGATTAAAACGTTAGTGGATAAGATTTCAAAGGTAAACGGGTCTACTATGGTCGTTACTCCAAAAGAGATAGATTTTATAGTAGATACTTGTGCCTCAGTAGTTTCTAGCGCTATTGAATACGCTATTCAGGGAAGTGAAGTCCAGCAGCAGCTTGAATTAATTTCTTAAGGACAGGCGTTCTTTTTAGCAGCTTTAGTTCATAAGTATTATCCTAGGAGATGAAATTTATGAGACGAGGCATGCAAAAGAAAAGCAGCTTTAAAGGTATTTTTAAAAATTCGTATAACGTTTTTATCTGTTTGTTGATTGGCTTGACTTTAATTTTATTTGTACGTTTTTTTATAGTAAATTCATCTTTTGAAGAAAGCACTTTAGATGTGGCAAGCCTGCCAAGCAGTACTTTAAATTCTGTATCTGTAGATACGGATGAAGATTCTGCCAGCGAAGAAAAAATAAGCTGGCTTTATTCTTTTATGCAAAGTTTGGTTAAAAACAACTTAAATCCGATAAACATCTTCTTAAGCCAGGTCCCCATTTCATACGGCAATACAGTAGATATCGAACTTACCCCGGAGGAAAGTGAAGGAGACGATGAATATATTGGCGATATAAAATTTGACATAGAAGAATCTGCCGACGAAGTAGAAAACGACTTCACACTCAAAAATGGTGTACCCACTGTTTTGATTTACCATACACACGCCGAAGAGGCATACCGTGAAACGGAAACATATACCTATAAATCCAGCGGAGAGGCTAGGACTACTGAACAGGATAAAAGCGTTGTTGCCTTAGGGACGCTGCTTATGGATGATCTAGAGTCTTACGGCCTTGGCGTAATCCACGATACTAAGGACCATGAACCGCCTAAATTATCTACAGCATACAGCCGATCGCTTGAGACAATGGAGGAGCATTTAAGCGAGACACCGTCACTTAGGCTTTTTATAGACATACACAGGGATTCGGCCGGTGAATCTCTAAAGGATGATGTTGTGGTCATTGACGGGAAGAGGTGCGCAAGGGTCATGTTTGTCGTCGGCACTGGTGAAAAATATAATGAAAAGCCAAATTACGCCAAGAACTACAAGCTGGCACAATTAATAACGGCTGAACTGGAGAATATCTGCGAGGGCTTTACAAGGGACATAAGGGTAAAGACGGGAAGATATAACCAGCATGTTAGCGACATGTGTATTTTAATAGAAGTTGGCCATAATGCCAATACTTTTGAAGAAGCCAAAAATTCAATGTACTATATAGCTAAGGCGATATCCAAAGTCGTTACTTAAAGCATTGCAAATACTTTTTCCGGTTGGTATAATCTACTTAAAGTAGATTTTTGGAAATAAGGAGAAGTCATTTGGCATTAAACGATCTGGCTATCGGTGTCTTCGATTCGGGTATTGGGGGACTAAGCGTTTTAAAAGAGGCAGCAAAGGCCCTTCCAAATGAGAATTTTATATATTTAGGAGACGACTTGAATGCTCCGTACGGCGAAAAAAGCGAAGATGAGATACTTTTTTTATCTGAAAAATGTGCGGACTTTTTAGCTAAAATGGGAGTTAAGGCGTTTTTGATCGCATGTAATACTGCGACTAGTGCAGCGGTTAAAAGTATAAGGGAAAAGTATTCAATTCCGGTAATTAGCATGGAACCGGCCGTGCTTCCCGCCTTCAAGCATTTAAAAGAAGGGTATTCCATTACGCTTGCCACACCAGCGACTGTTCTCGGAGAAAAGTATTTAAGGCTTTTAAGAAAAGTAAATACGGACAAGATAATTAGCGTACCATGTTATGGGCTAGTAGATTTAGTAGAGCAAGGGGACTTTTATTCTAAAAAGATATTCGACCTTTTATATGAACTTTTACACGACTTGCAAGGTTTAAAAATAGATTCCATCGTACTTGGATGTACACATTATAATTTTATAAAAGATGTCATTTACGAATATGCTGAAAACTACTTTGATATTAAAGATTTAGAAGTTTTTGACGGTATAGATGGTACTGTGAAACAGTTAAAGCGCGTTTTGGAGGAAAACAATCTTTTAAAAGATAAAAATGATAAGGAGCAGACCATACTTTTATATTCCTCTGCAGGAGAGGAAAAGGTGTTAGATTACCAAAAAATCTGGTCTTTTATAAACGATGACCTTATTTTATAAAAACTTTTGGGAAAGTTGAAACTATGGCGGATTTTATCCGTCAAACTTTTAAAGAAATGTAAAATAAAGGTTTATTAAAACAATAATGAAAAAAAACATGAATTTATATGAAAATAATATAGATGATAACGTTATAAAAAAAGCACTTTCGGGCTTAAAAGAGTTAGATCCGCCGGAAGGCTTGTTAAGGGAGGCTATTTCTAATGCGCGAAGAAGAAAAGGCCGCCCGGAATTTAAAGAGAAGGCATCTGTTTTTACCCCTAAGACATGGAAGTACATAAGTGCGGCAGCGGTTTTGGTTTTATGTTTGGGGATAGGGTCGGCATTTGTATTTTCGCAGGGACTGTTTAAAGGCAGCACTAATGACCTAACGGCAAACATGACGCGGGAATCAAGCAGTGAGGACGAATCGTTTAGTTTGCCAAACAGCGACAATGACAAAAATACCGATAATACTAAGGACACATATGGCGGCCAGCTAGCTGCGACGACTTCGCCTACAGACGGCGAAGATATATTGAGTGACACGTCGACTGATGAGCTTAACTGTTATGCACTGTTTGAAAATAGAAGCGATTTTATAGAAGCGCTTTCACAAATCTCTACTTGTGGAGTTAAGACAGACGAATTAAGCGATGATATAATCATATATGCCAATGAAGCCTCTGACATAATTGATATATTAAATAGCTATATTTATAATTTAATGGATGAAGAGGGGAATTCTTACGAGATAGATAGTTTAAGCGGCATTATAACCATTAAAGTGGAATTTAAATAGACTTAAAGGTAGAAAAATATGAAAAAGCCTTTTTACAGGGGCGTCTCTTTTAAAAGTTGCATGCGTACCTTTTTAAAAGAGACGCTTTTTAGTTTTAAAAAAATGTTTTCTTTTTTAGGTAAGTCTGCTAAAATAAATTTAACACCGCTTTTATTTTAAAATAACATTTTTTTAATATAAGATACACATTTAAAATATGATTAGGAGGAATGTTATGAAAGTCTACACCGCTAAAAACATCAGAAACGTTGCTTTTGTAGGGCACGGCGGCGATGGAAAAACCACAATTACCGAGGCTATGCTGTTTGCAGGCAAGGTGATAGACCGACAAGGGAAGACAGAAGATGGAAATACAGTTTCGGATTTTGATCCGGAAGAGATAAAGAGAAAGATTTCGATCTCAACCTCTATTATGTCTATGGAGGCGGGAGAAAATAAAATAAATATAATCGATACTCCCGGATATTTTGATTTTGTAGGAGAAGCTTATGCGGCTTATGCGCTTTGTGATACTGCGGCGATAGTATTATCAGCTGTCTCAGGTATTTCTGTTGGAGCGGAAAAGGCTTTTACACTGGCAACTAAATTAAAGCGCGCTAAGGCTTTTATAATAAACCAAATGGATAAGGAAAATGCCTCTTTTTTTAAGACAGTAGACTCTTTAAAGAGCTTTTACGGTAATAAAGTAACTGTTTTGCAGCTACCTATAGGCGAAGGACTTAAGTTAAAAGGATATGTAGACGTAATAACAGGAGCAGCATACGAGGGCGGTAAAAAAGTAGACTTGCCGGCAGAATTAGAAGAAAAACTTGCTGAAGCCAAAGAAGCCCTTATAGAAAATGCCGCTGAAAATGACGATGAATTGATGGAGAAGTTTTTCGGAGGAGAAGAGCTTACAGCCGAGGACATAACCCGCGGTATAAGGATGGGTATGGCATCGGAAAGTTTAATCCCGGTGTTTATAACAGCCGCTGCTAATGGCTTTGGTATAAGCGCCCTTACTTCAAATATAATAGCTTTATTTCCTTCACCGGCAGATATGGAACCAATTAAGGCGCTCAACACAAAGACTAAAGAAGAAGTTTTAGTTAAGCCGGATGAAAAAGCACCTTTTGCCGCACAGGTAATAAAGACAGTCGCAGACCCGTTTGTCGGCAAGCTGTCTGTGTTTAAGGTGTATTCCGGAAGCTTAACAACTGATAAACAGATATTGAATGTACGTGAAGGTAGAAACGAAAAGCTGGCAGCTATCTACATGATGAGAGGCAAGAAACAGCTTCCTATAGATAAGATTTGTGCCGGAGATATCGGTGCATTTGCAAAATTACAGTTTACAAATACCAGCGACAGCTTGGCAGACCCAAGTTTTCCTGTAAAGTTTAGCGAAATTGAATATCCAAAGCCATGCATATCGCTTGCAGTCAGTGCCAAGAAGCAGGGTGAAGAGGACAAGGTCTTTGGCGGGCTTCATAAACTCGCGGAAGAAGACCCGACCTTTACAATTGTTAAGGCAGATACTGGCGATACGCTTTTGTCTGGCCTAGGCGAAATGCATTTGGAAGTAATATGTAGCAAGCTTGCAAACAAGTTTAAAGTCGATGCAGAACTAACTGAACCTAAAGTCCCTTATAAAGAGACTATAAAGAAAAAAATAAGCGCACAGGGCAGGCACAAAAAGCAATCTGGCGGACATGGCCAATTTGGTGATGTTTGGATAGAGTTCGAGCCTACTTTTGGAGAACCTGAATTCGAGTTTGTTGATAAAGTAGTAGGCGGGGCTGTTCCGAGGAACTTTATACCTGCTGTTGAAAAAGGTTTAAGAGAAAGCATACCAAAGGGCGTTTTAGCAGGATACCCGATGGTAAATATACGCTGCACGCTTTATGATGGGTCTTCCCACCCGGTAGATTCATCTGAAATGGCGTTTAAAGTAGCGGCCTCTCTTGCTTATAAGAAGGGATGCAGTGAAGCAAACCCAGTTTTGTTAGAACCTATTGGTAAAGCGGAAGTGGTTGTTCCTGATAACTACATGGGTGACGTAATCGGGGACTTGAATAAGAGGCGCGGGCGCATTTTAGGCATGAACCCATCCAGTGAAGGGCAGCTTGTGGAGGCAGAAGTACCTATGTCTGAAATGGTTAAGTATGCAACAGACCTGCGTTCTATGACGCATGCAAGAGGATCTTTTAAATTAGAATTTATTAGATACGAGGAGTTGCCGGGAAATCTGGCACAAAAAGTCATTGAAAAAGCTAAGAAAGAAACAGAAGAATAAAGTAAATTATTATTTAACGCTAAAAAGCGGCCAAGAATTGGCCGCTTTTTTGATGTCGGTTTTTTCCGCTAAATGTCTTAAATATGACGTAAAAATGCATTATAATCGCGAAGCAAGGAAGCAATAAAAAACTTCTCTAGTTTCTAGAGAAGTAAAAATTTGGTAGGCCATCGGGGGCTCGAACCCCGGACACCCTGATTAAGAGTCAGGTGCTCTACCAACTGAGCTAATGACCCAAGATAAATGGAGCGGGTGATGGGAAGTAAACCCACGCAACCAGCTTGGAAGGCTGGCTCAATCCATTGCGCAAGATAAATGGAGCGGGTGATGGGAATCGAACCCACGCAACCAGCTTGGAAGGCTGGGGCTCTACCGTTGAGCTACACCCGCGGAATTAAACGTAAAAGTTTTTTAAACTGGTGCGGGCGAAAGGACTTGAACCTTCACGCCTATGGCACTAGATCCTAAGTCTAGCGCGTCTGCCAATTCCGCCACGCCCGCGTGAACCACTTTTGATATTTGACACAATAATGATTATAAGTTTCAAGCAAAAAAAAGTCAAGCGGTTTTTTCGGCATGAAACGTGGCGAAAATTGTAGAAAAATGGGGTTTTTGACATGAGTTCCCCATACAAATTTTTTAAAATAAAATACATTCATAAAACTAATGCTGCATATAAATAGGAGGGGGTTTATGGATTTCTGGAAGAGCTTGGCACCCAAGGGGAAAGTATTCATATGTGAAAACTGCGGCAGTGAATGCGAATATCTTTACCACCAAAATGGCCGAATAATCGGCTGCGACAATTGCATATACGTAACATTTGCATGGGATACATGGGATGAGTGAGGGGAATTTATTGGCCATATAAACTTATACTGAATTCATTTAAGAATTTTTGTAGGCAGTTATCTTGCCCCCTAACGCACAGCTGCTTTATTACACCCCTTTACATATTAATAACAAATGCTGCTGGAAAAAGTGGTTTTCCCATACGAACTTGAGTTTATTGAGTAAACAGGGCATAAGGAAACGTAACTTAAACGCAAGGCAAAGGTTATGCAATTACGGGCTTATTGAATGCAGGCCCTCAAAGAAACGGGGGAGTTGTACCCGTTACCATATAGTAATTATCGATAATAAAGGATAATAAAAGTACAGACCTTCATTATATATAGATTAAGAAATAAAAAAAGAAGAATAAAATGAAGAAGCGAAAGCTAGATCGTTTATTAATTAATATAGACAGGAGGTGAATTTAAAAGAGCATATTAAAGATATTGAGAACAAAGTTTTAGTGTGTTATGCAGTCTCACTTGCTTGTGAGAGGTTTAGAGATCTTGACGAACTTAAAAAGGTATGGTCAGGGCCTATGGTGAACAGGAGGTGATTGGCGCACTCAATTTAGCCTTTGAAAGAAGACAGTATAGAGAAAGGCCGCTACTTTACATAAGATGTATTTTGACGGCGAAGAAAAGAGAAGAGCTGGGGATTTTAAAAGGGGAAATTCCATTTGAAAAATCTTAGATGATGGTTAAGTTACTTAAATAAGCAGGGGAATTACTGCAAGTAAATTGCAAAGTAACTATGAGAAGGCATAAAAATAAATCTTTTGGGGAGAAGAATTCATTTTTAGAGCCTCGGACATACCGAAGATAAGTGATAAAAATGGAGGCAATTATGAGACAGTGGACACATAAAGAAGACGAATACTTAAAAAAGTATTACCGTCTTTTAGATACAAAGGAAATTGGAAGGCAATTGGGGCGAAGCGTCAATAGTGTGCGTATACATGCTAAAAAGCTAGGTTTAGCTGAAAGCTACCCTTCCACACTATGCTGGGAATGCGACCGTGCGGCAGGGCAAAATATGTGTGTATGGGCAAGGAAATTCAAAGAAGTTGAGGGATGGAATGCCATAGCTACAAATATACTTCATAAAGAAGAGGATGGATCCAGTACCTTAATTAAATCCTACTTTGTAGTCGGATGCCCTCAGTTTGTACAAGGCAGAAGAGGACCGGAGTCTTAAAACTATGGTTTTAAGTAGGGAGAATTACCATAAAATTGAATATTATTTTTTAAATTTTAAAAAGCTTGAAATTCTGCTTAAAGAGGAGCGTGAAGATATAATTTTTTCTGTTCCAGAAAAAGACTTATCGGGGATTTCAAACAAAGCTCCAGGAGATCCTACGGCTACAAAGGCATGCCGGCTAGACAGCCTTTATATTGATAAATGGCTAAAAGTTATAAAGGCAACTTTTGATAAGTACAAAGGCACGCCTATAGGAACGTTGCTTTGTATGAGGTATTTGGAGGATTTAAGCTGGCAGAATACATGCATGGAGCTTTTTATAGAAAAGCGCACTTACCATACGTGGGTAAACGAAATAATCATGTACGCCGCGCTTAAAGCATGCGAGGTAGGCATACTTAAAATAGATTAAAAAGTGCAGCACTTTTTTTGAAAAAGCCATTATATAATGATACTATGAAAAGTTTTCAAAAAAGTTTTTGTACGCGCCGAAGGGGAAAAGCTTCTTTTTAAAAAGAGGCTTTTTTCTTTTGCTTAAATTAAAAAGAGGAGTTTTTAAGTTGACAGCAAGTACATTAAAAAAAAAGATAGAAAAATATTTTGATGAAATAAAGGGCCCAAGCCTAAGCAGCAATAAAAAAAAGATTTCAACAGTTGCAGGGCTGTGTGTATATCTAAACTTAACGCTTGAAGAGCTAAAAAGCATAGAAGCTTTAGGCGGTCCTAAAGGAAGAGTTATTAAGATGGCAAAGCTAAGAATTGCCGAACACTATGAAAACGGGGATTTGCCAAGCAGTTTATGCGTTTATTTAAACCGTATAAACAATGGAGTTTCAGAAGAAAAAAGAGAAGAAGAGATAGATTTTTCAGGACTGGATGGACTTTATTAATATTTTTTTAACAATACTAAAAAGGCTGATTTTGCTGTTGACATAGACCAAAATTTTACTTAAACTTAAGATAAAGTTGAGAAAGCCTGAGGGACAAAAAGTGAAAAAGTGTAGATTTTTTAACATCTTGTCGGTTTTATGCGCAGTTTTAATTACACTTGGCGTATTCGCCGGTTGCACAGACGGTAAGCAAAGCGAAGACGTTGAACCCACTTCGACCGAAGACAATGCAAGCGATGTTTTAAGCGATGTAAATGACATGGAAGCGGTACTGAACGGGATTGTATATGCGATGAGGTCCCTAGATTCCGAATACGCCCCTTTAAACAGTGAGTTTATATGGAACAGCATTTACATAATGGTTGCAAATTACGGTTATGCCGATGCAAATATAGAGGAATCTGAGGATGGCAGCGGATATATAGTAGGCGAAGATACTGTTAAGTACTATGCGACTGCACTTTCTAGCGAACAAAAGGACTTGGGAGAACCCCCGAGCGACATAGGTATCATTGAAAATACAAACGGAAGTTACTTTGTTTCCGGAAGTGATGCAGGGGACGTTTATATAGGCATAGAGGGAGCAGAAATAAACGACGACGATACGGTTACAGCTTATGTTGCACTTATTGAAAATGAATCGCTTGTATCAGAATATGAGTTTGTTTTAGTTTCAAATTCTGCTACGCATGTAGATAACGGGCCTATATTTAAATACTCGGTAAAAAGCGTAAATTTGGCTGATGAGCAATATGCGGTCATTACAGATATAGAAACTGATGATGACCAGACATATGTAACTCTTGACTATGTAGAACCGGTCTTTCACCAGGCTAACGATCCGGATGACCTTGATATAAACGGTAATATGTATAAAGAAGACACTGTTTATGTAAATAACGATAATGAAGAGACTACCAAGCTATTATTAGATGAAGACAGTTTCCTGGTTATGGGGGATATTTTCGGCGATACTACGGATTTTGAAAACGTATTTGCATCGATTGATTATTTCAAGCAAAATTGCACTAAAGAGTATAAAAGTGAGCCGCTTTATTTTATAGTCAATTCCATGGGAGACAAACTTTTATCTGCTACGCTTTGGTATGAGTATTATTTAAGCTAATAATTTTTTCAATATACACCAAAAAAGAAGGTTTTTCAGTTTGAAGGCCTTCTTTTTTTGCTAAAAAAAGCGGGGGAATATGTTAGGATTAAAAAAACTTATGGATACTTCATTCGGCATTCCGACAATGAAGCAAATAAAATTTTTTAAAGCCGGGAATAGGTATGTCGCATATGGCGGTGCAAGGGGCGGAGGAAAGTCTTGGGCAGTTAGGTATAAAGCAACGCTGCTTGCACTGGCAAACCCCGGAATTAAGATACTTTTAGTCCGCCGGACGCTTAATGAACTCAGGGAAAACCATATAAACAACATGCTTAGCTGTTACTCGGTTTTCCCAAAGTATATAAGGCCAAAATACATAGACAGCAAACGGATTTTCATATTTTCAAACAGGGCTACTATTAAATTAGGTTATTTAAGTTCTGAAGCGGATCTAAATCAGTATCAGGGACAGGAGTATGATGTCATATTTATAGACGAGGCGACGCAGATAACGGAAAAACAGTTTAACTGCCTGTGCGTATGCTTGCGTGGAGCAAACGACTTAATAAAAAGGATGTACCTTACGTGTAATCCGGGAGGTGTGGGACATTCGTGGGTAAAGCGGCTTTTTATAGACAGGAAGTTTAAGATTTGCGAAAAACCAAACGACTATACGTTTTTAAGAGCAAGGGTTTTTGACAATAAACCACTTTTGGAAAAAGACCCGGAATTTTTAGGCAGTTTAGAAAAACTGCCTTCAGCTTTAAAAGATGCATGGTTATATGGCAGATGGGATGTTTTTGCCGGGCAATATTTTAGTGAGTGGGATGACAAGGTACACGTTGTTAAGCCATTTGAAATACCCAAAGAATGGAGGAGAAGTGTTGCAATAGACTATGGCCTGGATATGTTTGCGGCACTTTTTATAGCAGAAGATTTTTCAGGTAACGCATACGTTTATAAGGAATTTTTATGCCCGTCTTTGATAGTTTCTGCAGCGGCGGGAAGTATCCTAAAAGAGAGCGGAGAGGAAACAATAAGCGAGGTCTTAGCAGCAAGGGACTTATGGAACAGGAGGCAGGAATCTGGGATGAGCGCGGCGGAGATTTTTTTAAAATCTGGAGTGCCGCTTATTAAAGCGCCGAGTGAGCGGGTACAGGGGTGGCTTGCAGTAAAAGAAAAGTTAAATGCCAAGGAAGGGTTTTTACGCATTTTTTCTTCTTGTGAACAGCTTATACACTGCATGGAGTCTTTAACATACGATAAAAATAATCCAAGCGACGTTTCGGTTACGCCGCACGACATAACGCATGCACCGGACGCACTTAGGTATTGGTGTGCTAGAAAAAGGCTGCCTCCAGCAGGGAAAGAAAAAAAGCATCTTAAAGATGCTTTTTTTCTTTCCGAAGAGGAAGTAAATTTAAACAACTATATTCTAGGCGGATTTTAAAAAAGAAAAGGAGTTTTAACGTATATGGACATTGTTGATTGCTTTGTATGCTTATTCTTATTAAGCGGCGCGGTGTTTTTTAATTTTTTCACTGTCGCCATGTTTAAAGTTATGCTTGGTAAAAGTAAAGGCACTTATTTACCGGGCGAAGAAAAAGATGCTGATGTAGATGAAAAAATACACCACATAGAAAACCTGATGAACTACGACCCATATAAAGCAGGAAGGGATTTTTAAATGAGTACGCAGATCTATAAGGAATATTTAAGCGGAGTAAATTACAAAAATGAGATGGGGCTATATAACACCGTTGATGTAAACGAGAGGTTTTATGCAGGCACCCAATGGTACGGCATACCCAGCGAAGGGCTGCCTACACCCGTATTTAACTTTATTAAGCGCGGGGTAGACTGGAAAGTTGCCCAGGTAAAAGAAAGGGCATTAGCTATATCCTACTTTGCTTCGGGCGTTGGCAGGGCTGTTAGCGCATCGGAAAAGAAACAGGAAGTTTTTGCAAAGCTGTTAACAGAGTGGGCGGCTGCCGAGTGGGAATATTTAAAAATGGATTTTTTAAACCTCGAAGGATTAAAAGACGCGGCCATTTCGGGAGACTATCTCCTTTATTTTTATTGGGACGTAAAAAAGAGCACAGCCAATGGATTTAAGGGAGACATAAGTGCGCAGATAATAGACAGCGTTAACTACTATCCGGGGGATGTAAACGAGCCGAGTATTGAAAAGCAGCCGTATATCATACTTGTATTTCGTTCTTTGGTAAGCGAAGTAAAAAAGATGGCGGAGGAAGAAGGGCTTTCAAAAGAGGAGATAGATATGATCCGACCGGATAACGAGTATGAATACCAGGCAGGGGACATGGCAAAGACGGAAAATGGGGAGAAGTGCCTGGTATTTTTAAAGATGTACAAGCAAAAAGATGCTTCCGGTAGCGAATACGTCTGGTTTTTAAAGAGCACTAAGGATGTAACCTTTAAAAAACCAATAAAGACAAAGAACCACTTATATCCGATAGCCAAGATGAGCTGGTACTTTAGAAAAAATTCTGCTTTTGGGAGCGCAGAAGTTTCTTCTTTGATCCCAAATCAGGTTTATGCCAACAAGGCTATGGCACTTAATATGCTACACTTGATACAGTCTGCTTCGCCAAGGGTAATATTTGATGCAACCAGGATAAAGAAATGGAGCAATGCACTTTCATGCGCTATACCGGTTATGGGAGACATCGGCGGTGTAGCTTCTTATATGCAGCCGCCTACGCTTTCTTACGATACGTATAAGATGTTTGATATAGCAAAGGCTACATCACTTGAGATGATGGGTGCAAACGAAGCGGTTTTAGGTAATGTAAACGCGACTAATACCTCTGCTTTTATCGCAGTCCGCGAAAGTGCATTAACGCCGATAGCCAGTATACAAGAGCGGTTTTATAACATGGTTGAAGACGTAGCGCGAATTTGGCTAGATTTCTTTTTCGGTTACTATACGGCTAAAAGGCCTGTCCGAATAAAAGGCGGCGATGGCTATAACTATGTATATCTACCGAAAATAGGATACGAAGCGGAGAGCTTTGAGCTTAAGATAGACGTTGGCCCAGCTGCGATGTGGAGTGAAATAAATACCGTTAACAACTTAAGTTCACTTTTAAGCGAGGGCGTTATAAATGAGCAGGAGTACTTAGAGAGGCTGCCGGATGGGCATATACCTGACAAGGAAGGGATAATTGAGCGTATTAAGAAGGAAAAAGATATAAGCGGTATTGATAAGTAAGACAAAACCTTAAATAAAACGATATAAAAAACTTCTTTTGAAAGCCGGTTTCTCCGCCCCAGACATTTAACGGCGGTTAAGGTTTTAAAGGAGTTTTTTAATTTAAAAGAAAGGAATGGTGAAAATGAAAGTCTTAGATAAAGATAAGGCTACTTTAGGTAAAGCGCTTTATGAGCTTACAGACGAAGAAGACAAAGAGGGCATTGCTGATAATGAGATGCTTGAAACGGTTAAGGAAGCCGCCGAAAGTGAAGATACTACGGACAGCATTGTAAAAAGCGATGATCTCTTTGAGGCTGAGGATAATGCAGATGCAGTTTTAGGTGACTTGCCGGTTAGCGATATCGTTAAAGGCGTTAACGAGATATTTACACTGTACGATGATGTGGAGCTTTCCGATATACCGGATGAAGTGCTGGTATTAGCTAAAGACGGGAATTTAGCGGCGGCTTTTGGGGCGTATAAGGTAAGAGAGCTTAAGGGAGAAGTTAAAAGGCTTTTAGGAGCACTACAAAACTCAAAAACAGACGAAAATGCGAAGCTTTCCATGGGCGAAGTAAAAGGCGCACCTAAAAATTCAAGCATTACTCAAAAGTGGCTCAATTATGCCAACACAAAGGATATTGAGGAAAATTGGGATAGGATTTATCCATTGATAAAATCCGGGAAGTTAAAAGCCTTTTAAGGCTTAACTTAAAAGAAAATAAACTTTAAAGAGGAGAGGAATTTATGAGTTATTCAAACTTCAGGCCAGAAGTATGGTCTAAAATACTTTTGACAGAGCGTGACAGGGAATGCATCTTAAGGAACTTATGTTATACAGGGCCGTATCTTGGCGAAATTAAGAAGATGGGCGATACCCTTCATATAGCAGGCATCGGCCGCCCTACAATCCGTAGCTACGAAGAAGGCACTCCGCCGACAAGGGAGACTTTAAGCGATTGGGTTAAAACTTTGGACATAGATCAGGCTAAATACTTTGATTTCAAAGTCGGCGATATCGACCAGACACAGGCAGCAGGCGATATTTTAGGTGCACAGTTGATAGAAGCGCGCCGCGCTATGGCTGCAACGATAGACGATTATTTAGCAGGGCTTTACAATGCACAGGTAGGCATAGATGAAGAAGAAGATCCCATTTATGTGCAGACTGTAAGCGAAAGTGCTTTTAATTCTGCAAACGCATACTCAACTATAACACTGGCGGAAGAAAAACTACGTGAGGGCAATGTCGCTTCTAATATGGAGCTTTCTTTAGTTGTTCATCCCAAAGTCTATTCTAAGCTGCAGTTAGCAAAAATAATCTACGGGCGGCCTAATGAAAGCGTTGTTGACAACGGGAACGTCGGCAGTGTGCTTCCTTTTAAGGTCTATGTTTCAAACGCCATAAAGGTGACACAGGAGACTGTTGGCGAGGATACTGTGGACCATTACCACTGCCTTGCCATGACTAAGCAAGCGATAGCTTTTGCAGAGCAGATACCGCCTAAATCAATAGAGCAGTTCCGTGACCCGGACGACTTCGGCACGGTAATAAGGGGATTTAGCTTATATGGGGCTACCATCCTTCGTCCTAGCGATATAGTGCATCTTGATTTGACTCTTGCAGATGAACCAGAATAATAAAAAAAGCAAAGCGGGAGAAGAAAAAACTTCTCCCTTCTTTTGCTTTTTTTAATGAGAGAGGAGAAAAGGGATGATAGCCAACCAAATCTATATAGCGGCTCTTGCTTTACTGGACGAAGTCGACGAGAACGGCGACATTATTAACAGCCCGTCTTATTCTAAAAAAGCGGTTTCAATAATCAATTTGCTGTTACTTGAAATAACCAGCGCACTTTTAATAGACTCAATTAAAATAGATTCTTTAGTAGACGAAATAGAAATAGACAATTCAAGCGCAACCAGAGCGCTTACATATGGGCTGGCTGCTCAGTTTTCGCTATCAGACAAAGACGGAGCACTGTATAACGAGTTTTATTCAGAATTCAGGCGTGCTTTAAACGAACTTGCCATGGCCCCAGAGCCCATTGAAATAAGCGTATTTGGATTAAATGGAAATGCGGGGAGAAGGTTATGAGTGATACTGAACTTTTAAGGCTTTCCAGACGTATCAAGGAGATTAAAAAGGAAAGTATATTTTCATTAAGTGATATATTTACTGTAACTTATCCGAGTAATCAGGCCGTTTTAAAGCTGGGAGACGAACTTGGCATAATATTTGGCAGGATACCAAGTACAGACGTTCCTTATGGCGGATATGTCGCCACTACTATATCGCATATGTCACTCTTTGAAAATGCTCCTATAGCCATCCTGACGGCGCCTGTTTGCAATACTTACGTTCATATCATGATAGAAGCGTTCGTTAAATTAAGTGACGCGACGTCGACCACGATAATGATGCGCCATACTTATGCCGATTCACTGTATATGGGAGCTCACTATGCTATAGTAGGGGCCCTTAAATGATTTAAAGGAGAGCATGTATGATAACGAATACAAGTTACTATGAATTCAGCCTCCCGCAGCTAAACGGCGGAATAAATTTAAGGGAACAGCCGTTTAAAATAGAGGATAACCAATCCCCGGATATGCTAAACGTTTGGTTTAAAGATAGAATTTTGTCTTCCAGATGGGGCCAAGCTTTAATAAGAAATTTCGGAGCAGAGATTTTGGCAGTGTCTCCTATGTTTAAAGACTCTTTTGTATTCAACCTTCCGGGAAGTTTATATAAGTGGGATGAAGAAAATGATACCATATCCGAAATAGCGCAAGTTTCATCAAATGCCGGCACTTTTCTTTTATACGGTGGGTTTTTATACTTTATAAACGATGAAAACATCTATAAGATAGATTCTTCATTCAGCGTTTCAGCTATTATTCCTTATATACCGACCGTTTATATCAACGTTGCGCCGGATTTTTCAACTTCCGATGCTCTTGACGCCTATAATCTTATAGGAGGAGGCTTTAAAGTTACTTATAACGGCGATGCGGCCTCTACAGTATATAAGCTACCGATGGGAGAACTGGACGCTACTACTCCTGAAATCTTAGTAGATGGTGAGATAGTAACTGCATTTACATTCAGTGCACAAAACGGTACAGTAACTTTTACGTCCGCGCCATCTATCGGAACAAACAACGTAGAGATAGTAGCATATAAGACGGTAAGCAGTGATAAGGAGAAGATTTTAAACTGCAAGACATTTATAGCATTCGGTGGAGAATCACAAAGCCTAGGCGGTGGGACTCGTATATTTGCCATGAAAAATGAGGAATACCCGTATACCATTTGGCGGAGCGGACTTGGCGCAAACCAGGGGCCGGGGATAACCTACTTTCCGGATACTTCTGTTGAAACACTAGACCAAAATTCTGAAGCGATTACAGGCGCGGCAAAACAGGGCGGGGCGCTTATTATCTTCAAGGAAAGGTCTATTTTTTCCATAGGATATGAGTTCGACGGAGAAGATGTTTACTACCCTATAAACGAGATAAATTCAAGTATAGGCTGCGACATGCCTTTAAGCGTTCAGCTTATCGACAACAGGCTTATTTTTTTTAATAGTGAAAGCGGCGGGTATGCACTTATTTCAACGGACGGGCTTAGCGAAAATGCCATAAAGCCGATTTCGGGAAACATAAACGGCGGCGCATCTTTCGGACTGCTCAATATGGATAAGGACGATTTAAGAGCAGCTACGTCTATAGATTTTGAAAGGAAATATTGGCTGAATGTAGGGGGGCAGGTGTTTTTATGGGACTACGATATATCCCCATATTATAATTATAGTGACTATGAAAAAGCGCAGCGGCGCCTTACATGGTATAGGTTTGACAATATTGTTGCAAAGCCTTTTTTTATGTCACAGAGCCTTTACTGTGTGAATGACAGCACTGTAACCGGCTTTATCGAAAGAAAAAGTGATTTTGGTGAGCCTATTGCCAAACGGTGGAAAAGCAAGGCGTTTGACTTTGGCAAGAGCAATTATTTAAAGACTATATATAGGATTTATCCTTCTATCAGGACGGACACTAACTCAAATATAGAGCTGTCTATTATAGACGAAACGAAAAACACTGTATTTAATACCGAAATAGAATCAAAGGCATTTTCGTGGGGCGAAAATAACTGGGCAGACTTTACGTTTAACGTGTTTCGTTTTGCAAAGCCCATAGAAATCAAGAGCAACCTTAAAAAAGTTATATATTTACAGCTTGACATAACAAACGATAAGCTCTACCGCGATATCGGCGTTTCAGACATCATAATCAAATATTACGTAAATAAAACCATACGGAGGTAAAAAAGTATGGACAGATTAAATTATACTCCTGCAAACGGCCTTTTGGATAAAACTGCATTTCCTACTTATCCGGAGGACGAAACAGCGGCAAGAAACCAATTTCAGACGCTGTTTAACCAGGTAAAGGATTTTGTAAACAATACCTTAACGGTACTCGAGGGCAATGTAAGTGGCAGAAACGGAGCAGGGGAGATAGGCTCTATCCCCATATCCGGTGTTGATGGGGACACGGTCTATGAACAATTGTGCGATTTAAAAAGCCAGCTTGACGGAGTTGCTTTAGGGTCTGTTCCGGACCTGTCTATAACGACAGATAAAATAGCTACCGGTGCTGTCACTGCCGAGAAATTAGACCCAGACGCCATTACAGCAACACTTCAGGATGGGTCTGTGACTACGGAAAAGCTAGACTCACAAGCAGTTACATCGGATAAACTGGCAGACGCTGCCGTAAATGCGTATAAGATAGAAGATAACTCTATAACTGCGGCAAAACTTCAGCCAAGCGCGGTGACAGCATATGCTGTTGCGAGTACAAACGGCGTGGCTTCAAATATATCTATAACTTCGGGCACGGCAACAAACATACAGCTGAACGACGGTGCACTTAAGTTTGCGCCTAGTGCCACTTATAAAGGAACTTTAACGGTAAATTCAAACGGAACGCTTATATTTTCAAGAAGCGGAGATTCAAATATCTACTGCGTAACACTTTCGCTTTTTGGCACTTCGTCTACACCGCCAAGCGCAAGTTCGGTCATACCTTATACCGAATATAAGCAGTACGTTTAATTAAGGAGGGAACCAATATGGCTATAGATTATAGCGACTATATGTCCAGCATGACTGCTAGTACACTTCCATCTGAAGAGGAGATAAAGAAGCGCTATTTAACTGCTGTTGAGACTAATAAGGCTAAAAACACGGCGGAGGCGGAGGCTGAAAAACAAAGCATCCAAGATGAGATAAATGCTCTTTCTAAAAAGTATCAGCCTCTATCAAACGAAGCATATTTAACCGCTGCTAAAACTAATAGGCAAAATGCCGAGAATTTGGCCAATATGGGTCTGTCTGCCGCCGGTGGAACATCTCAGACACTTAAAAACAGGCTGGATACTGAGCTAATTAATTCTATTCAAAGTATCAATCTTAAGAAATCAGAAGAGCAGGCTGAAAAAGAGAAAGAAATAAAGGAAATAGATGCGGCCACTGCGGCTAAGAATGCCGAATATGAGCAGGAGGCAAGCGAGGACATGGCAGATGAGCTTAAAAAAGCAAAGGAACGGATATATAGCATTGCACTTACGCTTCTTAATAAAAAATACATAACTAAAAAGCAGTTCGAAGAGATGACTGGGTTAAAAATTACTTCGGCATCCGCGGGCAGTTCTTCATCGTCATCAAAAAAAACTTCTTCGGGTAATACAAGCGTTTCCAACGTTAATTTAAATGACATGGCACGGCAGGGTGTTTTAGACGCTGTCAATGCTATCGTTTCTTCCCGTTAAAGAGGGGGTTAGGTATGGCAACTTATTCAAAAACAGCATCTTATGGCAGCCGTGTTACACAAGCTATAAGCGGCTCTTCAAATGGCAGGGCGACTTATTTTAACGTTGGTAAATCAAGCGGAGGGCTTGAGGGAAGATATTTCGTCTACTTCGATCTAAGTGAAATAAACAGCAACGCAATAATATCGTCTGCTACTTTAACTATTAACCAGTATGATGATTCAAATGACTGGTCGGCCTCTGTTAATGTAGACGTCAGGCGTGCTGCATCGTCTTGGAATGCTAACAGTATTACGTGGAACAACCAGCCAAGCGTATTTAGCGCTCAGGATTCAGCTATTACTATATCCGGTATAGCGACACGCTCTATAAGCTTTGACGTTACAAATGCAGTTAAAAGTGCGGTTTCGCTCAGTAATTACGGTTTTAGGATAGCGGCAGTTAGCAGCTCAAATTCTACTGCAAAGTACTTCCGTTCTGATACTTATTCTTCAAGCAGCCTGCAGCCGAAACTTACTGTTTCATATACGCCTATTTTAGAGCGCGTTGCTATAAGCGGGAGCTACCGGGACGTGGTTTTAACTCAGGTACTGATAAACGGAACATGGAGGAGCGTATCTTCAAAGAAAGTTTTGATAGACGGAGTTTGGAGAGGTATCTACTAGTAAACTTAAGGAAAGGGGCAATTTAAATGGCCTATAAAGAAATTTCTAAGGAAGAAGCGCTTGCTTATCTTGATTTTAGCAGCGCAAACAGTAAATGGAAGACGCTTTATCAATGTTCATCCGAGGAAGCTAAGCAAAAAAATATAGATTGTTTAGATGAGCGTATAATTAAACGTCTTGGTGCACTGGCAAAGGATTACGGCAAAAAAATAGCTATAAGCATGGGGTTCAGGCCTTCTTCTTACCAGGAGATGTTAATTGAAAGAAACTTAGGAGTATGGAGCCCTTCAAAGTGCAAAATAGGGAATGATTTGGTCAGTAACCTAAAAGGCTGGGTAAGCGGCAACTTTTCCGTCTGTGCAGCGCCGGGGACTTCCAACCACAACAGCGGTGCAGCTGTAGATTTAGGCAGTTCATGGGCCATAAGCCTTGGCAATTCAAAGCTGGAACCATATGGGCTTATAAAAAACGTGGACAATGAAGACTGGCACGTTGTTTTAATGGAGCTTAAGGATCTAAAAAAATACGACAGAGTCAAATACGCTATAGAAAATGGATTCGAGCCGGTCTTAGCGCCGTGCAGGGATACTTATGTAAGCGGTAGATATGTCCGCCGTGGTGCAAACGTGGCTTTAGTTCAAAAACGACTTTATGAACTTTCGTTTTTTAATGGCACTGTAGATGGGGTATTTGGCGATATTACCAAAAGTGCGGTTAAAGCATTTCAAAGTTCCGCCGGGCTTACAGTAGACGGCATAGTAGGCGCCAAGACTATTGCCTCATTAATTAACAGTTCAGTAGTTAAAGAAGAGTTTATTATCTCACGGCTGTTAAAGCTATCAAGCCCGATGCTTAAAGGTGAAGACGTTAAATGGCTGCAGAACAAGTTGAACAAAAATGGAGCTGGTTTAACGCTAGACGGGATATTCGGTAAAAAGACAAAGGTAGCAGTAAAAACATTTCAAAAGTCTGCCGGGCTTACGGCAGACGGCATAGCGGGAAAAAATACGGTAACGGCTTTAGGGGGCCGTTTTTTAAGTTAAACACAAAAATGCATTAAATAAAATATTATTAATTGTAGGAGGATATGGATATGCAAAACAGATTTAAATCCTGGGCACTATGGGTATCAGTCGCCGCACTAGTTGTATTCTGCGTTAAGCAGTTTGCCGGCGTAGACATCGGAGACTTTATGAACGGCCTTTTAGACGTGCTTTGTCCGGTGCTGGTGGGCTTTGGTATCATTAACAATCCGACGAGTAGCGAAAGCCTCTAGGGGGGCTTGATGTATGAATAATACGGAGGAAATAATCATGCAGCACTCAACCGAAATAGCTAAACACGAAGAGAAAATAAAGACTCTTACCGAGCAGCAAAAAGAGATACGCGAACTTGCAAAAAGCACGAATAATTTAGCTATAGCTGTTGAGAAGTTAGCCGAGCAGTTTAAAAATGTAGACGCAAGGTTAGGAGTCATTGAAAACGACAGGCGGTACCGCATCAATATTGTCTGGTCATGTATAGTAACCGGTATGATAGGTGCCGCTATAACGTTTTTTATGACATCGCTTTTAGGGTAGGTTTTATTACCTGCCCTTTTTTTATTGGGAAAAATCACACCTTGTCCACAGGAATTGTGGATAAAATAGGGGAAAATTACTTTTCACCCCTTATCTATACATTCATCTGCGGTTTTATCCAGCCTTAAGCCCTTATATACCGGGTGGCGGATAGAGCTGCGCGTTTTAACCATATAAGAAACAGTGCAGACTAATGTTGGTTTAATCCATACAGCTTCGCTGTTTTTTCCGCCTTTAGGGTAGGTTTTAAAATACGGTTTTGCTATTTTTTCATGTTTTGCTATAATTGAAAAATCTTCTTTTGATATGCCAAGGGTCACATGGCCTTTATATAAAAGCTCTTTTTTGGTATTAAACTGTCCGATCACAAGGCTTACAACATAGTCTGCTTTTAATATATACCCGCATATTATAAAATCATCGTCTAAAAGGTTTTTTATCTTGATCCACTCTTTTGTACGGGTACCCGGGTAGTATATGCTGTCGGCTTTTTTGGCAACTATACCTTCCAGGCCGTTTTGATTTGCTAAATCGAAAAACTCTATGCCTTTTTCAGGTAAAAACCTGCTCAATGCAATTTTTTCGTTTTCAATCAGGTTCTTATTTAAAATATCTTTGCGCTCAAGAAGCGAACGGCCAGTTATGTCTTTATCTCCTATGTATAAAATATCGTACACAACATATGAAGCGGGATATTTACCTGATAGCAGCTCTATCCTTAGTTTATTTGAAGTTATAAGCCTTCTTACTATCTCATAAAAATTTGGTTTCCCGTCAATAGT
The DNA here is from genome assembly GCA_041390245.1 of Eubacteriales bacterium. NCBI lineage: Bacteria > Bacillati > Bacillota > Clostridia > Eubacteriales > Eubacteriales bacterium. The sequence goes on along the minus strand of JAWKQI010000001.1, from coordinate 379,030 downwards.
CACGATAAGTTCCCCGTCTAGGATACAGCGTTTTTTTATCTGCCTGTTAATATTTCCAAGCTCCGGGACTTTTATAAGCAGTTTGTTGCCGCGTTTATTGTATAGTTCGATGTCATTTCGATTAAGGTATGCTACACAGCGTTCACCGTCTAATTTCAATTCGTAAATGTAATCCGGGTCGTTAAACGGGTCTGCGCTTATGCTGATAAGCATAGGCTTAACCGGCCTTCCCAGGTTAAAATCTATCATCTGTTAGCCGTTTTTCTCGGTTTGGCCGCTTTTTTAGGGCTTTTGTTTTGTTCTATGCTGGCCTTTAGGGCATCCATTAAGTTTATGACGTTGTCTTGTTTTTTAGGCTTAGGCACAGAGATTTCCTTGCCGGCTATTTTAGCCTGAATGAGTTCCCTTAAACGGGATTGGTACTCGTCTTTATAAACTTCCGGTTCAAACGGCTTATCTATCGTCTTAATTAACTCCTTAGCCATTTTCACTTCCTCATCGCTTATATTGGTATCAGGCATGGATTTTGGTATTTCCTTTATCTCATCCGCAAAGAACATAGTTTCAACAAGTATTCCTTCTTCAGTTGGGATTATACAAAGCAGAGTCTCTTTGTTTCCCATAACTGTTTTGCCGATTCCCACTTTGTTTTCCTCAAGCATGGCTCGACGCAAAAGCTCAAATGCCTTTTCTCCTCCGGCCTCGCCTATTGCATGATAGGTCTTGTCGTAGTATATGGGGCGGATGGAACTTACATCTGTGAAATGCAGTATCTTGATAGACTTGTCTTTTTCCGTTTTTATTTTTTCAAAATCCTCGTCTGTCACTATAACGTATTTGTCTTTATCGTATTCAAAGCCCTTGACGATATCTTTAGACGTTATTTCCTTGCCGCAGGAAGCACAGACTTTTTTATAACGAACGCGGCTTAAGTCTTCTTTGCATAACTGGTTAAAGTGTATTTCGTTGTCCTGCGTTGCTGTATATAAGCTTATTGGAATATGTACCAGCCCGAAAGTTATCGCGCCTTTATATGTAGCCGCCAAAATCATCACCTCTTAATTTTTTTATTATTATTGGCTAAAAAGCTAAATAATATAGGTGTTTAAAGGCAGTAAATTAAATTTAAAATTAAAAATTTATTCATAATTAGGCTACTTTTTTTCAGCTTTGTTTAAGGTTAAATGATTATTATCAAATAAACCATTATACAAATAATGTAAAAAATAGGAGAAAAAACTATTATGGGAAAAAAGAAAACGAAAAATAACATATTTATAAAAATATTTCTCGATATAATATTATTATCAACGTTTATTTTACTTATGGAATCAAAGGCAATCAGCATGGCATTTCATGAGATTGCGGGTATAGTTATCGGTATATTATTTTTAGTCCACAAACTGCTTAACTTAAAATGGATTAAATCCGTAACAAAGAACCTGTTTGGCAAGAAGATAGGGTTTAAGACCCGTTTTCAGTATATCTTAGACGTATTACTGCTTTTAGGCGTTTACACAATAATAATAACCGGTATACTTATGTCTCAGGTGCTTTTTCCAAATACGGGAGGAACTTCTTCTTTTAAAGGGATACATACTGCGGTTTCATATATCTGCATAATACTGATAGGATTACATGTAGGGCTTAACTGGAAATGCGTTATGAATGCATTTGCCCGCATGTTTAGGGTAAAGAGAGAAAGCAAAGCAAGGAAATGGTTGCTTCGCGGTGCAACTTTTGCTTTGGCCTTATGGGGAATTGCAAGTATTGTGCTTTCTGGTTTCTTTTCAAATATCGGGCTTGCTTTTGCATTGAACAGTAACAGTACGCCAAATTTTCAGAATAGGAACCAAAACCAAGGCGGAGGATTTGGCAAAGGCAAAAACTCAGACAACGAAAATGGCAACTCAGACAGCGATTCTGATAATAGTCTAGATAATGATTTAGATGATACGTCTGATAATAACAGCTCAGACAGCACTATAAATAATAGTGTGGATAATACGGCAGATACGGCAGACCTAAACAAATACCTTTCCGGGCTTAATTGTACCGGATGCTCAAAGCACTGTTCGCTGCTGTATCCGCAGTGTGCTACGGGGGTTATCCAGCAGCAGGAGGCTATTAAAGAATTTGAGGCTTCAAACACTTCGTCAACTGAAGGTACTTTATATAGCGAGAATGGCAGCAGCTATCTTGAGATAGGCTCTAGCGTCTATACCCTCTCAAGTACAGATGAAGACTCAAGCGGTAGCTCATCATCTGCACCAAGCATTACAGATGACGGACAGCCTGGGGATACGTTTGATCCGGACAATGCTGAAATACCAGACGGGCAATCTATCCCTGAAGGAAACAACTTATCTAACGGGCTCAGAAACGGGCAAAGCCAGGGAGTTCTGAATGTTATTTTAACATTTGCTCCAATAACATGGCTTTTTGGAACGATAGGGTATCTTTTAAGCCTGCTACTGAAACGGAAAAAAGTAAGTGCTGAACCTAAAAAAGAATCATGCGAATAAAAAAGCTGGAAAAAATCCAGCTTTTTTATTCAAACAAAACACAAAGGGAAGAAGGTGCATATTTTAATATATAAAAATTTAAGGAGGTTTTTTATGAATCAATATAATTATAAGGCCATGGCGATGGTAAAGGGCAGCGCCGATGCGCCGGACCTTAACGGTACCGTATGGTTTATGGAAACGCCCATAGGCGTACACGTAGACGCAAAAATATTCAATTTGCCGCCTAATAAAACAGGCTTTTATGGTTTTCACCTGCACGAAGTAGGAAGCTGTATTGAGCCGGATTTTGAAAGCGCAAAAGGGCATTACAATCCGGAAGGGTACACTCATCCTATGCATGCGGGAGATTTCCCTATGCTTCTAGCGACAGACACCATGGATGCGTACCTCTCATTCGTCACTACGCGCTTTGCATTGAAAGACGTTATTGGAAGGTCTGTTATAATACATATGGATAGGGACGACTATACATCCCAGCCGTCAGGAGATGCCGGAAAACGTATCGGTTGCGGAGTCATCAAAGCGATGTAGATACATTTGGTTTATGTTGGGATATAAGTACGAAAGTAAAGCGCTTAGGCGGTTAGCTTAAGGGCTTTTTTAATTTATTAATATTGACAAATGAGTAATCATATAATATCATTAGACCATGTGGTTTAGACCATTCGGTCTAATTATTTAAGGAGGGTGATTATATGCAGTGGTGGGTATGGCTTTTAATAGCGGTGGCAGTTATCGTGATTGGCTATTTAAAGATAGCATTTTTTAAAAGCTTAAAGAAAAAGAGAGAACGCAAAAAATTTACAGATGAGGATTAGAAAGGGAAGTTGAGTTGGAAAAAAATTTTAACTATACTTCTTTACTTGGAGAGGGTAATCCGCTTTTAAAGTATAAAGAGCTTTTGGAAGAAAGCTTAAATGAGTTTTCAAAAACAAAATTTGAAGATGCTTCGCTTAATGACATATTAAAAAGGGCTCACATGAGCAAAGGCAGTTTCTATCATAATTTTGGAGATAAATTCGGGCTTTATTTGGCTTTGATGGCCATAGTAGTAAAAAAGAAGATGGATTTCTTCTCATCGGAGATGGAACTAAAGCAATATAGTGGGGATTTTTTTGGTACGATACGGGAACTGGCAAAAGCGACTATGGACTTTATGTTCGTCGATAAAAGGCTGCATGATTTATCTAACAGGTACATGGAGGTAAGCGACGAACTAAAAAGCAGGATTATGGAATTTTTTCCATATGATTTTAACAAAGTTTTTGGCGGGCTTATTAAGTCTGCAATTGAGTCCGGCCAGATAGAGAGCCGTTTTTCACCGGACTTCATTTTAAAAATGTTAGAAATTTTACTTACAAATTCCTATAAGCTGATTTCTATTAATAACGGAGAGGCTGAGCTTATAAAAACGCTGAATGAGCTTATGGAATGTATGCAATACGGCATTTCAGCCAAGAAGGAGGAAAAATAATGTCAAGTGCATTTACTATTGAAGACCTGCGGTTCAGATACCCGACATCAAAGGAGGATACGATCAAAGGCGTCTCTTTCGATGTAAAAGAAGGAGAGATTTTCGGGCTCTTAGGGCCGTCTGGTGCAGGCAAGTCTACAACGCAGAAAATTTTAATCAAACTTCTTGAAAACTATAGGGGCAATATTGAGTATTTTGGCAAAGATTTAAAGGCCAAGGGCAAATCCTTTTATGAGGAGATAGGCGTTGGGTTTGAAATGCCGGTGCATTTTTCAAAAATGACTGCAGCCGAAAACTTAAATTTCTTTTCAGAGTTTTACAAAAACAAGGCAAACGTAAAGGAGTTAATGGAAAGGGTAGGCCTATGGGAGTATAAAGACATTAAAGTCGGTGAGTACTCAAAGGGCATGAAAGTTAGGTTAAACTTTATACGGGCAATGCTAAATAACCCAAGAGTGCTGTTTTTAGATGAGGTTACAAACGGCCTAGACCCTAAAAATGCTTACGTAATAAAGGAAATGATAGCAGAGTTTAGGGAAAAAGGCGGTACGGTATTTTTATCCACACACTTGATGAACGACGTCGAACAGCTCTGCGACAGGATAGCGTTTTGCGTAGACGGTAAACTACACGAGATATCTACACCAAGGGACCTAAAGTTAAAATACGGCAAACGCGAAGTTAAAGTAGAGTATAGGGAAAACGGAGACGTGTTAAGCGAGACTTTCCCGTTAAACGGTATAGGTTCAAACGAAAGGTTTAATTCCGTTTTAAAGGATAAGGAGATAGAGACTATACATAGCGGAGAGACCTCTATGGAGGAGATATTTATTATCGTGACGGGAGTTGATGTAAAATGAAAAATGTGATTAGGCTTACACTGGGCGAGTTAAAACGCCTCGTTGCGTATAAAATATTACCTATAAGCCTGGTCACAGGGCTTATTTGGATAATTATCTTCCTGTTTATTTCAAAAGAAGATGCATCTCATATCGCGCCTTTGCTTATTTTTGTTGATATCTGTATGATGTCTATCCTTCTAATAGGCGCATCGCACCATTTAGAAAAACAGGAAGGAACGATAAACTCTATGATGATCATGCCGGTATCCTTAGGTGATATACTGTTTGCAAAAGTTGTATCGTCACTGTTTTTAGGTTTAGAATCTGCAGTTGTCATATCCGCTGCGCTGTTTTTCATACACGGCGTTACATTTAATTACGGCTGGCTGCTGCTGTTTGTTATAATTGCGGGTGCAGCACATACTGCTATTGGGTTTTTTCTCTCGCTTATAAGCAAAGATTTTACTTCCATGTTGGGGCTTATGATGGCCTATATGCTACCGTTTACAATACCGACAATTTTGTTTGCCTTTGGCATAATTAACGCCAAATACGAATGGCTACTTATGATATCGCCGTCGCAAAGCGCAGCTGAGCTTTTTTCCTTTGCAGTCTCAGGAGAGATGGAAACAGCAAAGATGATTTTTGCATGCATATACCTTGTAATATTATCTGTTATATTATATAGGTTCGTGGTGTTACCCAGGTTCAAAAACAATGCGGTGAGGGGGTACTAGAAATGAACAAGTATATATATTTATTAAAATACGAGTTTAAGACAATAGTGAGAGATTCTATGAACCTCTTTATGTGCATATTCCCTTTGGTCATTCTGTTTTTGTCTACGGTTATATTCCCAATGGTATTTAACACTACTTCACCAACAGACGATGCGACAACTAAAGTTGCTATGCTGCTGTTTTTGATAGTTATTCTTGCTTTTGGCGGGTTTCTAGTGGCCGCAATGGCAACTTTCCTGCTACTAGACCATAAAGATGAAAATACACTTAGTACGATAGCAGTGACGCCGCTCGGTGCTTCTGGTTATGTCAAGTTTAAGATGACTTATATCTACATAATGTCCGTTATAAGCACCATTATGATTTTTCTCGGTACAAAGCTTTTAGCAGGAGATGAATACGCCATCGGGGGCGTATCTATATTTGATACTATAAGTATTTGGCATATAATATCTTTTGCAGTTGTATCTGCTTTGTTTGTTCCGGCTCTGGCGCTACTTCAGGGCGCATTTGCCAAGAACAAAGTCGAAGGTTTTGCATACATAAAAGGCACCGGTATGATTGCCTTAGTACCTGCATTGCTTATCTTAGATGCTTTTTCAGGCGGCCTTCAGTATCTGCTTGGGATATTCCCAAATTTTTGGGCGCTTAAAGGTATAATGTTAGAACTGTTTCCAGAAAACAATGCAGCTAACTTAAGTTACCCGGTGTATTTAATTATTGGTGCGGCATACAACATCTTATTAATTGTAATGGCCTACCGGGTCTTCCTGAAAAAAGCCAAATATTAAAAACAGGCTAAAGCCTCTGCGTGGTTTAACCCCAGGGGCTTTTTTATTATAAATTTTTAAAGGAATGTATTTTTAAAAATTGAGAAATAATAGTAAAAGAATAAAACCTTAGAATTTATGATTAGGAGAACAAATGGATAAAAAAAATGAGGGGCTTTCAGCCTGGCAGTTAACAACTTTAGCAGTAGGGACAGTTATAGGAGGCTCATTTTTCTTAGGGTCGGCTGTGGCTATAAATGCCGCAGGGCCTTCTATAGTGCTTTCATATATAATCGGCGGGGCGCTTGTTTATTTCATTCTCTTTGCACTTTCTGAGATGACTGTCGCCAACCCGGCTGTAGGTTCATTCAGGAGCTTTGCCTCTGAGGCTTTCGGCAAAGGCACGGGGTTCGTAGTCGGCTGGGTGTATTGGACGGGGATGGTCCTTGCAATGTCAAGCGAGGCAACGGCAGTATCCATTTTGATAAGGGCGTGGATACCAAATGCCTCTATACCTTTGCTTGGAGGCATTATAATAATCGCGATTACTCTTATTAATTTAATAGGGGCAGACAGGCTGTGCAAACTTGAAAGCGGCCTTGCCGCTATAAAAGTTTTGGCGATAGCTTCTTTTATAATATTAGCTGTTTTAATAATAATCGGCATAATAGGCGGCACACCAATAGGCCTTGGAGAAATAAATAACGAGCCGCTTTTACCGGGCGGTATCGGCAGCCTTGCCGGAAGCATGTTAATAGTTATATTTGCCTATGCGGGCTTTGAAATAATAGGGCTTGCAGCTTCTGAATCCGCAAACCCAAAGGTGACAGTGCCAAAGGCAATAAATTATACGGTTTTATGCCTGGTGGGATTTTATGTTTTGTCTGCCGCGGTGCTTTTGCCATTGATACCTACATCACAGCTAAACGAAAGCGTAAGCCCTATGGTCGCCGCACTTAACAGGTGGGGCATAGGCTGGGCCGGTACTGCAATAAACATAGTCTTGATAACAGCTATACTTTCAACCATGCTGGCAGCCATGTTCGGTTTAGGGCGGATGATGCGGTCTTTGGTAGACGAAGGCCTTGCACCCAATTTTTTGAAAGACAAAAAGGACGTGCCATATAAAGGTATACTTTTTTCCGGCCTTGCTATGCTAGTTGGACTTGGTATAGGAATATTAATGCCAAGGGTCTATTTGTTTTTGATAAGCTCGGGCGGGTTCGCGGCACTCTTTACATATATGATTATAATGGCCACTCATATGAAATTCCGTAAAAAGAATGGGTGCCCACCAGATGGAAAGTGCCAGTTAATAGGTTATCCTTATACCTCCATTATAGTTTTGATATGCCTTATTTTAATAATCATTTCCATGCCGTTTATTGAAGGGCAGGGCATAGGGCTTATTGCCGGCTTGATAATAGTTGCTTTATATACAGCTATTTATTTAAGTATGAAATTTAGGAATGTATCTAAAGGCAGAAGGGCCGTTTACGAGACATTTGATAGGAAAAAATACAAGGTCAAACTTTCAACAGAGTTTTCAAGGGAAATAGGAGTTTACACAAATAAAAAAAGAAGAAATACCCGTAAAAAGTTTCATAGATTTTAGTTTTTGATTTAATATATCCATAGCCGAAAAACTTCGGAACAACGTTGAAAATCATAACAAAAAAGCAAGAATAATCTCGAAAAAGCAAGAAAAATCACGAATCAACAAAAAGGCAAAATTTTATTTTGGCTAAATATATTTTATTTTGGCATTTAATTTTCTATAGGCATTTAAGGCTATTGACTTAAATCCAGGGCGTATGCTAATATTGATATGCGCGCCGAAGTGATGGAACTGGCAGACGTGACGGACTCAAAATCCGTTGATAGTGATATCGTGTGGGTTCGAGTCCCACCTTCGGCACCACAAAAACCGCTTAAATAGGCGGTTTTTTAGTTTCTTGGCATTTTTAGTTGCAAATGAAATTTTCAAGGCGCAAAATGGTTTATCACAAGATGTTTTTATCTATATAAATTTCATCTTGTTTTATTTTCTGAACACGTATCGGTGCACCTCCAATCAGGAAGCAAAATTAGTCCTATATATATTGAGAGGAGTAGATGGCAGGTTATTTTAATATAAGGATAAAGCAATAAGCGTGGTATAATTAAAGGGTTATTGATACTTTAATTCACATAACTAATTAAGAATCCAGGGGTAAATAAATGATAAAACATAAAGCTGTAATATTTGACATGGACGGTACGATCTTAAACACGATTGAAGATTTAGCAGATGCACTTAATTTTGCGCTTAAAACAAATAAATTTCCTAAGCGCTCGCTTTTAGAGGTTAAAAGCTTTGTCGGCAATAGCATCCGCACTTTAATAAAGCGCAGTGTTCCGGATGAAATTAACGATGATGAGGTAAAAGCAATTAAACGCCGATTTTACTGAATATTATTCGGTGCACTGTGCAGATAAAACCAAGCCTTATGAGGGGATTTTAGAGCTAATCTCAAAACTCAAAAAAGAAGGATTAAAGACTGCAGTAATTTCAAATAAAGCTGATTATGCCGTGCAGATTCTTTTAGAACAGTATTTTAACGGCTTGTTCGATGTTTCTGTTGGGGAAAGAAGCGGCGTACGCAAAAAGCCTGCTCCGGACACGGTCAACGAGGTGCTTAAAACTTTAAACTGCAGCCCGGATGAGGCCATATATGTGGGCGACTCAGAAGTGGATATTGAAACGGCGAAAAACGCCGGGATTGAATGTATAATTGTTGGATGGGGATTCCGTGACAAGGATTTTTTAATTGCACACGGCGCAAAAACTGTCGTATCAGATCCGGCGGAACTGCATCGTATGCTATCAAAATGAAATTTAAAGATATAGCTTTTAATTAAAATATTTACTATATAGCATGAATAAAAAAGCCGCATCATGATGCGGCTTTTAACTTTTTTTGCGTTAGTTGCTAGGCGTAAGCTGTATTGTAGCATCGTCTGCAAACATCATATAAAATTCAGCTCCATTTTCAAAATAGACGTTTTTAAACTCCGGAGCATAAGTATACTCTCCGCTAGCACCAAGGGCTTCCTTTCATATCTGTATTTTAAGGTGGGTTATATTAAGGTACAGATTTAAACCTGTACTAAAATTTTAATTTAAACGCTGCCGCCAGGCAGATTATTGTTTTCATTCGGGCCTTGTGGTGTATTTTCTTCAATTGGGTCGTTTCTTACAGTAATGAGCCATGAAATAACTGCGCCCAATCCGGCAAATGCGAATGCGAGAAGATAAATATAAAGTTCCGCCATACCAGCAGACGTACCGATTATAGCTCCTAAAAATTCCAACCCGAACCATAGAATAATTGTGTATGCAATTGCCATGCCGCCACTTTTTCCACGAAGCTTGGCTTTTTTAGAATTGCTACGGCAAAGTAGCCATACTAAAATAATCTCTAACATGCTTTTCCTCCCGCTATTTTTAAATTAAGGGCTGTATTTAAGTTTATATAAATATTATACTACATATCACTATATTATTGAATAATTGTTAAGATTAACGATATTGGCTGATGCAATCTATAAGTATATAGTTTTACAGGCAAATATCTGTATAATTCTTTAATTTTTAATATATTATATTTTATTAGGGCAAAGAATTTACGATAAATAAAAAAGCCCGATGTATCGGGCTTTTTTATTTATTAATTGTCTTTCTTATTGTCACTTTTGGGTTCGTCTAGTTTGGCTGTTTTATCTTTTTTACGTTTTTTCATAGGTATTATTATGGCAAGTGCTATACCTGCCAATATTATTAACACTGGGGATGCAGATAGTAAGAATATCAAGACATTTTTAATAAAGAACCAAAGCCCGCTAACGACGCTGTTAAACCCAGCGGCTACTTTTTGCCAAAAGCTCAAATCAGATTCATCTAAAGCAGTTGTACTCGTATTTATCTCTTCAAGTGAGATATTAATGGTGGCATATTCTATCAAGTTATCGTATTGTTCTTTTACGGAGGTGTAGCTCTCAAGCTCTATCGTTGCATCGTTTAATTCTTTATCTATAGTTATTATATCTTCGATGGAGGTGGCCTTTTTAAGAAGCGCCTGCAAGCTGTCTATACGGGCAGAGATATTTTCAATACGGGTCTCTACATCCATGTAGCTTTGAGTCACGTCGCTTCCTGCGGTACTGTTTGCAGTAACTTCAGCTAATTCAGATACATTATCTACAAACTCCTGTGACTTATCAACAGGTACCCTGATAGTCATATATATATAACGCCCAGGGTCGGACAAGTCCTCGGGTTTAGATCCGGTTTCAGAGGCATTTTCTATGTATCCGCCATACTGATTGATCATGGATTTTATAGAAGACATATTGCTGTCGTATTCTTTTGTACGCATTGTAAGCGAATAGGAATAGATGATTTTTCTATTAGTTTCACTGTTAACAACGTTTTCAAGGATAGTGGATTTTGACTCATCCTCATTACTGGCAGATGAATCTTGAGTTATGGTATTGCTGCCATATTCAGTTATTCCATCCGTGTCATAATTCGGAGTTTCTTCTGAGTAATTTCCGCATGCAGCAAAGGAAAGCACTAATATAATTGACAATAAGAAAAGTAAAATCTTTGATTTTTTCATAAACACAACCCCTTTAATGAAATAGGACTAATTTATATATTAAGACGTTTATAGTATGTATAAAGTTTCCATAAATCATAAAAACTGGTTTATAAAAACCTAGTTGAAGTTAAGGTGAAAATTTGCTATAATACTAAAAACATTTATATTTAAGCGGGGACCTTTTAATGCCACATGAGAACGCCAAACTAATAAAACAGGCTGTTTCTGGCGACAGTGAGGCGCTAGAGGAGGTCTTATCCTGTTATGAGAAGAGAGTTTATAACATAGCCTATAGGGTTATGGGAAACGAAACAGATGCACAGGACGCTGCGCAGGAAGCGCTGACTAAGGTTTATTTGAATATAGGCAGTTTCGGGTTTAGATGTGCATTTTCGTCCTGGGTATATAAATTGACGGTAAATACCTGTATAGACTTGATAAGAAAAAACAAGTATAATACGTACAATAAATCTATAGAACTGGATAGCTCCTTTGGCAACGAAATAGTCGACAAATCGGCCGGCTCCAATCCGGAAGATTTTTTACATAATTTAGAACTTTTAGACAACATACTGTCGGAGCTTTATAAACTTAAGGTTAATGACAGGATAGCCATAGTACTAAAAGATATCCAGGGGTTTACCTATCAGGAGATATCTGAAATTACGGGCGTATCTGTTGGTGCGGTTAAATCGCGTTTGTTTCGTGGAAGAGAAAGGCTTAAAAAGCAATTAAAAAACAGCCTCTAAAAAATTTTTAATATATAAAAAAGGCAAGGACTTATTTTAAATAAAGGTCCTTGTCTTTTTTATAGCATAATTTGTCATTGGGATGAAAAAAGGTTATTTGCCTTATACATTTTATAATTTGTATGGTAAAATAATATAGATATAAAAAATTTTAAGGAATACTTATCTTATGAAAAAACTTTTGGTAGTAGACGGGTTCAGCTTAATGTTCAGAGCATTTTATGCGATACCTATGTTAAGTAAAAATGGGGAATTTACAAATGCAGTTTTTGGGTTTTTCTCCATGCTATATCCTGCTATAAAGGACATAGAGCCTGACTATTTGGCTGTTGCAATGGATAGCCCAGGAAAGACATTTAGGCACGAAGACTACGCAGAGTATAAAGCCAAAAGAAAAGAAACGCCAAAAGAACTTTTAAGCCAATTCCCGCTTTTAACTAAAACACTTTCAAAACTAAATATACCTATTTTAGCAAAAGAAGGTTTCGAAGCAGACGATTTTATAGGCGCGGCCAGCGTATCTGCAAAAGACACAGGTGTTTTTACATATATAATAACCGGAGACAAGGATCTGCTCCAGCTTATAAATAAAGACGTGAACGTTCTGCTAACGAGAAAAGGCATAAGCGATATAGTCAAGATGGACGAAGGAACTTTATTTGACACGTATAGCTTGACTCCGCCGCAAGTTATAGATTTTAAAGCCTTAAGCGGAGATCCTTCTGATAATATACCGGGTGTTTTAGGCATAGGGGAAAAGACGGCGACAAAGTTGATTTTAGATTACGGAAATATAGACAATATCTATGCTCATATAGATGAGATAAAAGGCAAACTCAAAGAAAAGCTGCTAAACGGAAAAGAATCTGCCTATTTAAGCCAAAAACTGGCGACAATAGATACCTGTTGTGAAAAAGTAGATTTAAAGTCGCTTAAATTTAATGGGTTAAACGAGGAAGTATGGCGGCCGGTATTTGAGCTGCTTGGGTTTAAATCCTTGCTAAAGCGCATGTTCAGCGAGAAACTGATAGAAGCAAAGAAGACTTTAATAGAAGATGAAGCGGTTTTAAATCGCCTTATAGATAGCATAGATGCCTCAGAGGATCTGGCATTTTTATATAACAGCGATGAGATCTCATTTGCAGTTTCAAAAGAGGAAGATTTCGTATTTCCAATAAAAGGCATTCTAAAAAGTCTTGATTTAAATACGATATTGAAAAAAGTATTTGGTGCTTCCAAAGGCAAGTATAAAGTGACCCACGATTTTAAAACGGCTCAGCATATGATTGAACCTCACATAGGCAGTCGGATTACTATAGATTTCGACACGATGATAGCAAAATACGTTTTGGACCCGAATAGTAAGGATTATTCAGCAAAAAAACTTTGCGAATCTTTTAACGCTTCCATGTGCGCTGCATCGCTTCTTGGTATAGCAAAAAAACAGCTTGAGGAATTAAACAGCGAGGAATTGAATAAAGTCTACTTTGATATTGAAATGCCGCTTATAAACGTACTTTACGATATGGAAACCATTGGTTTTAGTGTAAATAAAGACCTGCTTTTAAGCATGGCTGACGATTATGAGAAACGTATATCCAGTTTAGAACAGGGGATATACGAGGATGCCGGAGAAGAGTTTAACATAAATTCACCCAAACAATTAGGCGAAGTGCTCTTCGTTAAAATGGGGATGCCTGCTTATAAGAAAGTAAAAAGCGGATTTTCGACAGACGCGTCTGTATTAGAAGGGCTTTTTGGAATGCATCCGATAATTGAGAAACTGCTTGAATTCAGGCAGCTAAGCAAGATCAAAAGCACATATATAGATGGGCTTTTAAGCCAGATAAGCGAGGGAAAGATACATACTACATTTAAGCAGGAGGCAACAGTTACAGGTAGGATATCTAGTACAGAGCCAAATTTGCAAAACATTCCCATTAAAACGATGGAAGGCAAAGAGATACGCAAAGTTTTTATTCCGTCTCAAGGATGTGTCTTGGTATCGGCGGATTATTCTCAGATAGAACTCAGGCTTTTAGCTCACGTTTCAAACGACGCAAATATGAAGCAGGCATTTTTAGATAATTTAGACATACATGCGGCTACGGCCGCACACGTATTCAATGTACCATTAGACGAAGTAACAGAGGCAATGAGGAGGACTGCAAAAGCAGTCAATTTCGGGATAGTATATGGCATTAGCGATTTTGGCCTTTCAAGAAACTTAAAAATTTCACAAAAGCAGGCAAGCGAATATATAAAGGAATATTTTTCAGATTTCAGCGGTGTAAAAGAGTATATGGATGAAATTGTAAAGCAGGCGCAGAAAGACGGATTTGTAAGGACTTTGTTTGGCCGCAAAAGAAAGATAGATGAGCTTTATTCACCAAACTACAACATACGCGAGTTTGGCAAAAGGTCTGCGCTCAATACGCCGATACAGGGAGGAGCCGCAGATATAATAAAGATAGCTATGATACGTGTTTACAATGCACTTTTAAGCAAGAGCCTAAAATCCAAGCTTATTCTACAGGTCCACGACGAACTTATAGTAGATACATTGGAAGAAGTGGACGAGGTAAAAGCCATATTAAAGTCTCAAATGGAGGGAGCGGCAAAGTTAAGTGTTCCGCTAAAAGGATATGTAAGCGTAGGTAGCGATTGGTACAGTGCAAAATAACTGTAAACTATGGATGTAGAATTTTAAATTGCTTTTTAATTAAATGACAAATAAGAAAAGTTTTTGTATAATAAGGTAATCAAAGGAAAGATTATTATGGTGAAAATTGGCATAACCGGAGGGGTCGCAGCAGGAAAATCTACCGTGAGTGCTTATCTTAGAAAAAAAGGTTTTTTAGTCATATGTGCTGATGAGGTATCAAGAGAGCTGACTAAAAAAGGCGGAGACGCTATAGCAAAAATACAAAAAGAGTTTGGCAAAAGTTATTTTGACGAAGAAGGGAATCTTATAAGAAAAAAGCTCTCAGACCTGATTTTTTCTTCTGAAGAGGCGAGAATTCGCTTAAATTCTATAATGCATCCTTTAATACTTAGAGATATTGAAAAACAGCTTAGTAAAACAAGTGAAAATGTAGTCTTTATCGACATGCCGCTTTTATATGAAATAGGCCTTGATAAAGCTGTAGATAAAGTTTGGCTTGTATCAGGGGATATGGATATAAGAAAGGAACGCTTAATAAAGCGAGATAAGATAACTAAAGAGAAGGCTCTTAATATAATAAAGTCCCAGCTTAGCGAAGAAGCAAAAAAAAGCCGGGCTGATGTCATAATAGATAATTCCGGAGATATAAAAAACACATATCTTAGACTAGATGGACTTATAAGGGATCTTAATATTTAAAAAGCAGGTGAGAGGTCATGTACTATAACAAGAAAAACAAAAATAAAACCAAAAGAAATTTAAAAATAGCGATAATAGTCCTTTTGGTTTTGGCTGTTCTTGCTGCTGCGGCTTATTTTGGATATCCGCAGCTACAAAAGTATTTATATCCATTGAAATATGAAGAAGAGATATTAAATGAAACAGCTAACTTCGATTTATCGAGCGCACTAATTGCCGCTATGATATATACCGAAAGTGGCTTTGATGAAGATTCGGAGTCTGCCGCAGGTGCAGTTGGCCTTATGCAGATAATGCCGGACAGCGGAGAGTGGATAGCCGGTAAATTAGGTATAGAATTTAAAGACAGTATGTTAAAGGACCCGGACACAAATATAAAACTCGGCTGCTGGTATGTAAGCTATTTACTAGACCGTTTTTCAGACACGGAGACCATGCTTGCGGCATATAATGCAGGGCCTAATAAAGTTGCAGACTGGCTTAGTGATGTAAGTTATTCATCAGATGGGAAGACGCTAAATAGCATACCTTACGGTGAGACTGAAAAATACGTTGAGAAGGTACAGGGAGCTTACGATGTTTACAAGAAGATATACGACCTTAGCTAGAATACTTATAATTGCTTTGGCATTGGCGGTATTTTTGTCTGCATGCGGCATAACCGAGACAGACACAGAATCAGACGGTAGCGGGATAACAAGTACAGACATATCGGGCTCTGTTTATGTTGCAATACCAGAAAACGTAAGCGACAATCCTCTTAAAACCAAAAATGTGGACATGCTTAACTTTGAATCTTTGATATTTGAAGGGCTTATATACATAGATAATGACGGGTCTTTTAAGTCCCAACTGGCAGAAACTTGGAGCGTAGATGCAGACGGCAAGACATGGACTTTTTCTTTAAGGCAGGGTATAAAATGGCATGGGGACAATGGTGAGTTTAAGGCAAGTGATGTTATATTTACTTTGGATACTCTTGCTAATTTAAGCACTGATGATTCTGTCTATGCAGGTATAAACGACATTATAGAATCGTATGAGGCGGAAGGAGATTATAAGGTTAAGATAGTTACAAAATCCGTTAATAACAGCATCTTATACCATTTAAACTTCCCAATAATACCAAAGAGTTATTATCAAAGCGGCTTTGACAGCAAAAAATATATCGGTACAGGAGCTTACCAGGTGAGTAAATCAGACGATACCGGTATAACCCTTGAAGTTAATGAGTCCTGGTGGAAGACAAAACCAGTGAGTATTAAGGACATAGTTGGTTACATAGTAGGTGGCGAAGAAGAGGAACTTAACCTCTATGAGGCGGGCGTACTAGATATAGCTACGATATCTAAGCTTGCATCCAGCCAGTATAAGAACGAAGGCGTCACAAATGTAACTTCGTATATGACACAGTACTATACGTGTTTAGTACCAAATTTTCAAAATGAGTATTTATCTGATGTATCTATCAGAAAAGCAATAGCATACTCGATAGACAGGAGCAACATAATCTCAAATGTGCTGCTTGGCAACGGCGTAGCAACGGACTTGCCTATCCCGCCTGATAGTTGGCTTTATGACCAAAAGAATACGATATACGAATATAACCTTCAACAAGCTGAGACCCTTTTAAATGGGCTTGGATATACTGAACGCGATGAAGAGACGGGAATCTTAAAAAATAAGGTTAGAAATTCCGGTATTACTCTTAACCTGTTGGTGCTTGAGTCAGACAGTGAAAAGTACTTAATAGATTTGGCTGAAATCATAAAAGAAGACCTGCTAGCTGCAGGTATAGAAGTCAACATTGAGGCTAAATCTTTTAGCTCATATAAATCTGCTTTAGATAACAAGGAGTTTGATTTAGCGATCTGCACTTTTTATTTAGACAAGAACCCAGACCTGTCGGCATTTATGAATTCCGACGGTAGCTTAAACTATTCCGGGTATTCAAACAGTGCAGTAACCTCTCTTATAGAAAACTGCAGGAAGGCAGTTTTAGATGCAGACTTTGAAAATGCATACGAGGCGCTTGGGGCGCAGTTTACCAGCGATCTGCCTCATATACCGCTTTACTTTAGGACGTATTCCCTTTTGTCTCGTGCGTCTATAGAAAACATAACCGGGCTTAGGGAGTTAAATATTTTTTCCTCGATAGTTGACTGGAATGTGATTTCTTAAATATACCCTTTTAAAATAAATAGGAGAACTTATGCCACTTGAATTTATACCGCTTTTCAGCGGTTCGTCCGGCAATTCGATTTATATCGGTAACGGGCGGACTTCGATTTTAATAGATGCAGGTGTGTCTGCACAAAATATAAAAAAAGCGCTTGCAGCCGTCGGTAAAGATATTAGGAGCTTAAACGCGATACTTGTTACTCATGAACATACAGACCACATACGTTCAGTAGGCACGCTTTCGCGCAATTATGATTTGCCGGTTTACGCTAACGAAGGCACTTATATAGCTATGCAAAATAAGATAGGGGATATAAGGACGAAAAACACCTGTATAATAGAGGAAAGCAATCTATATATAAACGATTTAGAAGTAGAGTGCTTCAGTGTCCCTCACGACGCAAAGGACCCGGTAGGGTATAAAGTAACATATAAAGGTGTATCTGTCGCCTGCGTAACGGATTTAGGAAAGCTGAGCGATGATATAACAAAAAGGGTCTCGCGCTGCCAGATGGTATTGCTTGAGGCAAATCACGATATAGAAATGCTCATGTCCGGCAGGTATCCGGAGCGTTTAAAAAAACGTATATTGGGAAGAAAAGGCCACCTCTCAAATGAGGATGCAGGAAGAGCTGCCGTTGAATTTGCCAAAAGGGATGTAAGGGGCATAATCCTGGGGCACTTGAGCATCCATAACAATAAAAGTGAAATAGCATACGAAGAGGTTTTTTCTGCACTCAATGGTGCAGGGGTAAAAGAAAAAGATATGATACTCGAAGTCGCAGCGAGAAGCGGCTCTAAAAGAGTTTTTGTAATTGAACCATGAATATATTGATTGCTGCCGTCGGAAAAGTAAAAAAAGAACATAAAATGCTCCTAGACGAATATTTAAAGCGCTTAAAAGCATTTGCCGCGCTTAATATTACTGAAGTAGCCGAGGAAAAGCTGAACGATTCGGATGCCGCTTCAATAAAAAAGGCAGTGGAAGCGGAAAGCAAAAGGTTAAGTGAGGCATGTAGCGGATATTATAAAATAGTATTGACTCCTGAGGGAAGAGAAGTTTCGTCTGAAGAGTTTTCTCAGGTTTTATCGAAAGTAAAGATGGGATCTTCAAAAGTAGCATTTATTGTCGGCGGTTCTTATGGATTGTCTGATAGTTTAAAAAAACAGGCAGATAAATGCATCTCATTTTCACGCATGACATACCCGCACGCACTTTTCAGAATAATGCTTTTAGAACAGATATATAGAGCTTTTAAAATAGAGGCGGGGCATACTTATCATAAATAAAAGCACTTTCAAAAGTGCTTTTTTAATTAGAAGAAGTTTTTAAACCATAAATTATGCCACCTACAATAATAAGCAGTGAAATAGCAAAACAAAGCGATATACTAAAAATGTCTGTTAACCCTAGGGCAATAGAGATTACTAAAAATGCCATTAAAAATGCCCCAATTAAAATATAAAGAAAACTTTTGGTGTATTTTCTAAGTAAAATACTAACGATTACTCCGGCAGCGATGTAAAGGGGGCCGGTAAACGTAAGGATAAGATCCAGCGTATCCCTATCAGATAAAGGAATGCTGTTTACCATGATCCATGTCATAGAGGACAAAAGGCCAATAGCTACAGCCAGTATCCCTCCTAAAATCAATAAAAAGAACGCTGTTTTTCTCATAAATATCTCCTGCTAATAAAAAATTTAAGCTTTTGAAAAGGCACATCCGCAGTAATTCTGGCGGTATATGCCGTATTCCCGGCAAAGCTTAATAGACCTTATGAATCCGCCTTTTTTCTTAAAGTCTGCCGGCAAGAAATTAACTTTAAATTTTTCGCTGAGCATTGTACCAATGTCGTTTATTGCTTTGACATCTTTATGGGGGCTAATGGTCAGCGTTGTCGTAAAATAATCATATCCGCTTTGCTTTGCGGTTTTTGCAGTTTTATCAAGCCTTAAATTAAAGCAGTTTTTACATCTTACTCCGCCTTCTTCTTCTTTTTCAAGCCCGGATGCTGCTTTTAAAAATTCCTCTTTATCATATTCCCCTATAACGAGCCGGACATTTGGATGAACCTTGTCTATTAAGCGTTTCAGTTCGTTTAAACGGAGGTCGTACTCTTCCTTTGGGTGTATATTCGGGTTATAAAAAAACGCAGTAATATCAAAATAGGGGGATAGATATTCAAGTACATAACTTGCGCATGGAGCACAACAGCAATGCAGCAGTAGTGATGGGCGGCTTCCCTTTTTGATCTCGTTTAATATATTTTCAAGTTGTAGCTGATGATTTATTTCATTCATATACTTATCCTAAACATGTAACCCTAACAGTGCAGTTGCTATCGTAAAATATAAAAATACGGAGCAAGCATCTACTATCGTCGTTATAAGCGGAGATGCCATAATAGCTGGGTCTAGCTTCAATCTCTTAGCTATCATAGGCAATGAGCAGCCAAGCATCTTTGCAAGGATTATAGTGAATATAAGGGTTATTGCGGTTATAAGCGCAATTGCCAAGTCGTGATACATTAAGTAGATACGAATTGCATTTATAATAGATAATACAACTCCAACGACTAATGCTATCCTGATTTCTTTAAACAGTGCAACAAAATAATCTTTTAGCTTTATTTCCTCAAGAGCCAGGCCACGGATTATAAGAGTAGAAGTTTGTGAGCCGCAGTTGCCTCCGGTGTCCATAAGCATAGGTATAAATGCTACGAGTAGCGGAAAAGTTGCAAAGGTATCTGTATAATTGGTAATTATAATTCCGGTTATCGTTGAAGATAACATCAAGACCAAAAGCCAGAGTATCCTGTTTTTTGCATGTGTTAAGACAGACATCTTAAAATAGGATTCTTCACTTGGGCTGATAGCAGCCATCTTTTCAAAGTCTTCCGTGTTCTCATCCTGCAATACGTCGATAGCATCATCGACCGTGATTATACCGACCAGGCGCTGTTCTTTGTCTACTACGGGGATAGCCAAAAAACCGTATTTGTCAAAGAGCCTTGCCACAACTTCTTTATCTTCCAAAGTTTCGACGTAGATAATATTTTGCTCCATTATATCGCCGATTTTACAGCTTGGCTCTGAAAGCAGCAAAGTTTTAACTGATACGATGCCGGCAAGCTTTCTGTTTTCATCGGTTACGTAACAGGTGTATATAGTCTCTTTATCTATACCGGTGCGGCGTATCCTGTTAAAGGCGTCCTCAACTGTCATGCTCCTTTTAAGGCTTACATATTCGATAGTCATGATAGAGCCGGCACTGTCGTCCGGATATTTTAAGACTTCGTTTATAATACGCCTCATTTGGGAGGAGGTACTTTCAAGTATTCTGTTTACAACATTGGCGGGCATTTCTTCGATGATGTCAACTGTATCATCTAAATAAAGGTCGTCAAAGACTTCTTTTAGTTCTCCGTCACTGAACGCCTGGATCAAAAGCTCCTGCATGTCGCCGTCTATGTTAGTAAAAGTATCGGCCGCAAGCTCCTTTGGAAGGATACGGAAAAGAAGGGGAATCTTGTCCTCTGGAATTTCTTCAAACAGTGTTGCAATATCGACAGGATTCATATTTTTTAAGATAGCTCTTAAATCGCTTATCTTTTTATTTTCGAAAAGTTCGAGAATTTTTTCAATATCCATTTTGTGTTTTCCTCCTTTTTTAGTATTGGTAGTTTTTTAATAAAAACCTAAAAGAAAGTAAAACACAACTCATATGGGTTTAAAGCTTATGATAGAAAATGAACGCATATATGCCCCATTATTTTCATAAAGCTTTTTCCGATATTCATTGTGCTATTACTACTGTGGTACGCGTCCACTTTCTGTTCACCTCACTTATCTTTAAACTTAATTGTAATAAAAAATCCTCTGCCAGAGCTTAAACAATAGCATGAGGAAAATAATTCATCTTGAAGACAAAACAAAAAATTTTACTACCGTTCAAGCTTTAGCTTCAAAGGGCAATGAAATTGCATTAGGATATGCCTTGTGTTCGACACATCCTGCTGACCTTCTCATAGTGTCTCCACTATTCCGCGGCAGCAATCCGTATCCCTTTGGTAGCCTTACCTACCGAAGTTTTTTACCTGACACTATAATAACAAAGTATGGCTTTGATTGTCAATCGTTTTTACCTTTATATCAATAAAAAATCTGCATTTTAACGTAAAAAAAATATGTTATAATTAAAAGGTCAAAGGGGGCAGCTTTAATAATATGATAAGAGAAAAATCCTGCTGTTTTACCGGGCATCGCCCTAAAAATTTTTTATTTGGGTACGATGAAGAAAGTTTTAGCTGCGTAGCTTTAAAACGGCTGCTGTTGGCCGAAATAAAAAATAAGATAGTCAACGACGGGGTAGATACATTTTATGTCGGCATGGCTCTTGGGGCAGACCTTTGGAGCGCTGAAACAGTCTTAAGCCTTAAGAAGAAATACGATATTAAGTTGATATCAGTTATACCTCATAAGGGTCAGGAGGCCAGGTGGAGCGCGGCAGACCAGAAAAGGTATAACGATATACTTAAAGCAGCAGATGAGAGTGTTATATTAAACGACAGATATCTAAGATGGTGCATGCAGCAGAGGAACAATTATATGGTAGACCACTCAGCCCATATAATAGGTATATTCAGTGGCATGCCGGGAGGGACAAAAAACACACTTGAGAGGGCCCGAAAGAAGGGGCTTAGCATAGTCATAATAAACCCGGATAGCCTGGCCGTTGAGCGGTTTTCTCCCATAAAAAAGTTTTAAGATTAAAAATTTTAAACACTTTTGAAATTAGAATTAAAGCGATTGACAGCCAATTTGTTTTTAGTATATAATACTATTTGTCACGAGCGAGGATGGCGGAATTGGCAGACGCGCACGTTTGAGGGGCGTGTGGGCAACCGTACGGGTTCAAGTCCCGTTCTTCGCACCATTGAATGTTCCTAAGGACAAAAATAGGCTGACATGTCGTCGGCCTGTTTTTGTTTTATGCAGATACTATAAAATAACGCAAAATAAAATATCAATTTATTATCGCATGATTTATAACCGGTCACTTCATATAATCTGCTGACATTCAGGGCACCAGTATACCGCACCGCCCATGTATGCAGCTTTTTGTATTATTGCTCCACAGACTGGACAGGGGCTTCCAACTGTATTTTTGCTTAGGATGGTTTTGTACCCACCAGCATTGCCAAATAAATTCTTCTCTGTATCCCTTCCGCCAAGCCTGGTCATTTCCGTAAGTATCTCCTTTACAGCATGAAACAGCCTGGTATAATCCCGTTCCGCCAGCGTTCCCATTTTTTGCTTCGGATGGATACCGGCCGCAAAAAGAATGTCTTGTAAAACACCGTTGCCGAGCCCCGGGATTCTCTGCTCAGTGGCAAGATATGCCTTGGCTGAGAGCTTATCTGTTCCTTCGATACGCAGAGTATCAAAATACTCCCTGTCAAAAGCATCATTTATTGGCTGGGGTTTTTCTTTTGCGATTGAATAATATTTGTTACCATATTGACCATCTTTAAAAGCAAGCACTGTACCGTACATCTGAACTGTACAAACCGCTGCACTATTATCGTCAAGCTCAATCAAAAGCTGGTGTTTAGACGGTGCTTCGTTTACATCACTGTAATACTTCAAGCTTGCTCCATCACCGAGAACGATACGGCAGTTGCCAGCAGTTATCTCCACCATCGCTCCAATACCGGAACTGCTTCCGATAACCTGCCCGCTAAGCAGTGTATTATATTCTAGCGGATCGCCATGATAAAACGCAAATTTATGCGGGGAGGCATTAGCAATGACCTTTTTGATTGTTTTGCCGCGTAAGGTTTCATTCAGTTGCCTGGCAATAGTTGTACTCTCGGGTATTTCAAGCATAACGGTACCTCATTTTAATTCTTATTTCGTCAATAACTTTCACAATACTTATTAACAACTAAATTTTATTATACTATATGTAAAAATAAAACCATAACGTAAGATAAAAGCGGGTACTCACAATATTCGTTTGCCTGATGCCAAAAAATCTTTAATTTATGCGGGTTTCCAAGTTTGTCCTTAGAACTGCACCATAAAAACCACGTTTTTACGTGGCTTTTTATTTTCTTGGTTGCATATTTAACTATTCGTTTTTAAAATGTTCCATTGTGCTTATAACGATTTTACGCTGCTCTTTAGTAAGAGTTCCCCATAGGACGAGAAGCTTTTTCTGCTCTGTAGTAAGGGGTACACTCTCACCTTCTTCAGCGAAAAACTGTGCAAGGG
This sequence comes from Eubacteriales bacterium, assembly GCA_041390245.1. Classification (NCBI taxonomy): domain Bacteria; kingdom Bacillati; phylum Bacillota; class Clostridia; order Eubacteriales; species Eubacteriales bacterium. Next base: position 355,462 of record JAWKQI010000001.1, on the reverse strand, counting down.
TTATACTAAACGCCTGGCATATTGCTTCCATCGTTGGGTAAGTTGGGGCATTATTTCTTTTAAAAAGATGCGAAATAGTGGACTGCGACAAACCAGCTTCCTTGGCTAGCCTGTATTTAGACCATTTTTTTTCGTCCATTAGTTGTTTGATATGTTTTTGTATATCCATAAAGTCTTAATTCCTCTCACGCTACTATTATAGTTGCACAAGAGGCAATAAAATAGTTGTAAAACGTATAATATATATGGTATCATAGCACTATAAAAATGAACACATGCTATATACAAGCAAATTTAACGTGGAAAAGGGTAGATAAATGGGTGAAGAAAAAGATTTAACGCATATCTTTGAAATTATTGCAGAAGAGAATAATACAACGGTGGAAGAAGTCAGAAAAGAAATTGAAATTGCAATACAGTCAGGATTTAACAGTAACGACCATAAGGCACGCTCGCAATGGGCTAAGATACCAAAGAAAGGTGAGGTACCAACCCCAGACGAATTAATAGATTATATCATTTTACAATCAAAGCTAAGTAATTTTGAGGGGCTGTCTTAATTACTATTTTTTGTTTAACGATAATATAGTTTGCATAATTATATCTAAACGGTATATTCGTCCGTGAAAAAGCCGCTTAATTAAGCGGCTTTTTTCTATATTATGGAATAGTTTTATATTATATTTAAAATTTAATAATATATTAAAAATGAATCTCTTGACTAGTATTACATACTTCTGCTAAACTTGCATATGACTGTAAAATTAATTTTATATCATAAGAAACAGGAGAATAATAATGGACTATAAGATTATATCAGACAGCGGCTGTGACTTAACTAGTGACCTTAAAAAAGAATTGGATGTAGAAGTGGTTCCTTTGTCTATGACGCTGGGAGATGATACATATATAGATGACGAAGCACTGGATGTTAATAGCTTTATTGAAAAGATGCAGATATATAAGGGCCAGGCAAAATCCGCCTGCCCGTCGCCGAATGACTTTATTAATAAGTGCAAAAGAGATGCTACAACTTTTATAGTAACGCTTTCATCTAAGCTGTCCGGCTCTTTTAACAGCGCGAAAATAGCAAAAGACATGCTTAAGGATCAGGGAGTAGACGCCCATGTCTTTGATTCTAAAAGTGCTGCAGCAGGGCAACTGCTGATCGTAAGAAAAATACGCGAACTTATAAACAGCGGTATCGGAAAAATAGAAATCATCCAAAGGATAGAAGATTTTATAAAAAAGACCAAGACCTTTTTCGTTCTTGAAAATTTGGACAACATGGTAAAGAACGGAAGAATGAGTAAAATAACAGGTATAATCGCCGGAGTGTTGAACATCCGCCTGGTTTTAAGAGGGGATTCAAACGGCGAGATAGCGCTTCATTCAAAAGCAAGAGGCGCACAGCAATCTATATTAAGGCTGGCAGAAACGATAGGTGAGACATGCACAGACACAAAGGACCGCATACTCGCAATTACGCACTGCAACAACTTAAAGCAAGTAAATAGGCTGATAGATATAGTGAAAGATAAATATTCTTTTAAAGAAATAATAGTAGCGCAGACAAAAGGCTTAACTAGCATGTATGCTAACGAAGGCGGTATAGTAATAGCGTTTTAAATTAAAAAGAGCTCAGGACCTGAGCTCTTTTTTTGTTTTAAAGTGGCAGCCTTTTTTTTCTAAATATGAGCACGCCGGCCACGAAAAGGATAACTATCATACCTATATAAATAAGGTCAGAGCCAAGGACAGAAGTTCCACGGACCAGCTCTACCGGGTCATATAATCCGTATATAGAAATATCTTTTAATATTTCAGCGCCACTCGCTGCACCGCCAAGCATATTCATGAGCAAAAACGCAATAGGTATCCCGGCACCAAAGCCTAAAGACATCTTAGTATCGTTAAACAGGCAGGAGAAGAAAAAGCTTATCATCATAACTGCCATATTTATTAGCATAGTCGTTACATTAAGCTTAAAAAATGCACCTATGTCAAGCGTACCAGGGAAAGCAGCTTCACAGACGAAAACGCCGACTCCGAAAAGTGCTGCAAAAAGCACCGCTATTGATATAAGAGCATAAACTCCCTGAGTTAAAATTATCTTTACTCTGGAATTCGGAGTAGATAAAAGATATGCAAAAGAGCCGTTGTCTACCATCTTTGCAACCAGCCTGTTGCCTAAAATTATGCAGTAGACCATAGGGAAACCAAACATCAGCATCCCATAAAGCCAGCTGGCTAAATATCCGCTTAAGTCTGTAACTAGATTTGAAAAGCCCATTGCCTTCATAAGCTCTTCTGGGAACATTTTTATCATATCAGTTATAGCAGACATGTCTTCCGGGTTGTACATGCTTATCATGACAGTTAGATACATCGTGAGAACGCCAAAGAATATTGCAAGTAGCAGCCAGTTCTTTTTAAATGTCGTTTTAAATAACGTATAGCTCATTATTTTTACTCCTTACCGTAAAATTGCATAAAAACGTCTTCTAAAGACTGTGTCTTAACGTCGAAGTTAAGAACGGTAAACTGAGAAACTGTTTTAATGAAAAGATCTGTGTTATCCCCTGTAACAAAAGTCTCGATAGAACCATAAGGTGCTGTGCTGACCTCAAAACCAGCTGATTTTAATTTAGAAGTTGCCTCGGATATATTTTCGGGCTTTATCAAAAAGCCTTTCCGCTGGGTGCTTTTAAGGCTTAAAACGTCTGATCGTTTTACTATCCTGCCGTCTTTTATAATTAAAACGTTGTCGCAGGTGCGTTCAACCTCTTCGAACATATGGCTACTCATGAGGATGGTTTTGCCCCTCTTTTTCTCTTCATTTATAAGCTCTACAAAACGGTTCTGCATCAAAGGGTCTAGGCCGCTTGTCGGTTCGTCTAATATAAGCACTTTAGGGTCATGAGATAAGGCGGCGACAATGCCTAGTTTTTGCTTCATTCCTTTTGAAAATTTCTTTATCTTACCTTTTGGGTTAAGCTCGAACATATCGATTAATCGGTTTTGATAATCTAAGTTTTTGGTTCCTCTTAAGTCGTTTATGAACTTTAAAAACTCATCGCCGCTCATTCCGTCTATAAAAGATATTTCGCCCGGTATATATCCCAGGTTTTTTTGGATTTTGGTTGCGTCTTTGATACAATCAAGCCCGTCTATTGAGCACTCCCCGTTGTTTGGCTGCATAAAACCAAGAAGCGCGCGGATAGTCGTGGTTTTACCTGCGCCGTTAGGGCCTAGATAGCCCATGACTTCGCCTTGATTCACCGTAAAGTTTACATCGAACACGCCTTTTCCGCTTGAGTATTTCAAAGTCATATTATTTACGTTTATCAAACTTATCCCTCCCTTGAGTTGGAGTAAAATTACTAAAAATTAAAGAGTTAAAATTGTTTTAATTTTATCTCTTTAAATCTATATGGTCAATATATTTATATAAATTATAAAAAATAGCAATAAAAAAGGCTGGTGCTTTACCCAGCCTTAGTTATAAAATGTGTATTATGTTGTTTCGGCACTCTGTGAAGATTTTTCTGGAACCAGTGCCAGTATGCCACCTACTACGAATAGTACGGAAGCGATGATGCCAAGGCCGGTGAATAGGCTTGGTATCGCAGCGACTATCATTAGAATACCTGCTACAATGTTTTTCTTTTTAGCTAAAGCCCCGCCGACTATGCCGAGGATTCCTCCTGCAATGCTCAAAATACCAATAAGCCAGAGCGAACCGGAGACTGCATCGACAACGGGTTCCTGGATGTCTTGCGTAACTTCCCATCCGTTTGATTCAAGTTCATCTGCAAGATTGTCTAGAACGTTCCCGGCATTATTCACTAAAGCGCCTGTAAAAATAAAGACAATTGCAAAAATTATTGCGAGAACGCCTCCAACGATACCGAGTACTAAGCTAGCTGTTTTCATAATATACCCTCCTTTTTTAATGTACATATCATATTATTTTATGACATTTGAAATGTCGGATAGAATAAATAAAAAACTGGCTTAATTATTCAAAAGAAGTGATAAATGAAATTTTATGTAAATATCATATCATAATTACAAAATTTGTCAATATTCAGGCCTTATTAGGTTAAAGGGCTATATTTTTCATTATTCTAACAATTATATGGACATAATAATGAAATGGTGAGAACATGTTATAATAGACGAAAAATTAAGGCATCTTAGCCAGCATATTTTTTCGCACCATAATTTTAGGAGGGAAGCGTTTGTATCCGGATAAGATTTATTATGAAAGTGCCGTTTTGTCATATGATTTGGGAAAATACTTAAAAGATAAATTCAAAGATGTCCCTTGGATTTATATAGATAATCACAATAATATTGAGCAGCTTAGGAAAAACGAAAACCAGGAATTTGCAAGGATGAAGCAGCATCTTATAATTGGCGTGAGAAAGTCATTAAAATTTACGCCTAACCATAAAGTATCTGATTTTTTAGTTCCGTATACGTCGTCTGGCTGCAGTGCTATGTGCCTTTATTGCTATTTGGTATGTAATTATAACAAGTGCTCGTATTTAAGGCTGTTTGTGAATCGTGAGGAAATGCTTGATAAGCTTAAGAAAACTGCTTTAAACTCTGAAAAAGATTTAGTTTTTGAAATAGGGAGTAACAGCGACCTGGTTTTAGAAAATACCATTACTGAAAACCTTGAATGGACGATTAAAGAATTTGGCAATAGTGAAAAGGGGTTTATTACTTTTCCGACGAAGTTTGATATGGTAGATCCGCTTCTTTCTTTAGAGCATAAAGGCCGCACTATAATGCGGATGAGCGTAAACCCAAGCGAGATAATAAGAAAAGTAGAGTTCGGCACTTCGCCTCTTTTAGAAAGGATAAGGGCGATAAATTTGATGTGCGAAGCAGGATATAAGGTAGGCATATTGATTGCGCCGGTTATTTTAATAGATAACTGGAAGAAGCTTTATAAGGAGCTTATTATAAGGCTCGCCGAGGAGCTTTCCGAAAAAGTAAAAAAACAGCTCTTTATAGAAGTCATATTCATGACGTATAGTTACATACACCGTGCGATAAATAAAGATGCGTTTCCAAATGCAATAGATTTGTTTGACAAAAACCTGATGACAGGCCGGGGCAGGGGAAAGTATTGGTACAAGGAAGATGTAAGGGCAGATGGTGAACGGTTTTTAAGGGAACAGCTGTCTACTAACCTAAAAGGTGTCCCTATAATTTATGTGGTATAGGTTTTTCATGATAAAAAATAAGAGCCCATTAGCTTTATTGCTAAAAACAGGGCTCTTTTTAATATTAGAAAATTAAAAACATAAAATTATCTTTTAATCACGTATTCTACTGATATATCGACGTTCCCTCTAAGCAGGGCCCAGAGGGGGCATATACTTTCCTTAGCAGATTTAATGGCTGAAAGCATGTCTAAATCTTCAATATCCTTTGACGTTATCGTATATTTAACTTCTATTTTGGACAGTGCTTTTGGATGGGTTCCCCTGACATCACCGCTTGCGGAGATTTTTAAATCGGATACTTCCTTTTGCATTTTATATCGGAGAAGGGAAACTAATGTGGTACCAAGACACGATGCAAAGCTTATCAAAAGGAGCTCTTGAGAGGTATAGCCTTCGCCGTTTCCTATAGGTGGAAAATAATCTAACACTAGGTCGTTATTATTACGTGCACTGGCTCTTAATTTTGACTTGCCGTCGATTAATTTAAGGTTTACGCTAAGATCGCTCATTTTTTGCTCCTTTTAACTTAAAAATAAATCTTATTAAGATAATAACCCTAAAAATTTATTTTATCAACTTGAAATTTTAAGGTATATGGGAGCATTTAATCGCGTATAAATATAAGTGCAGTAAAATATACTAAAATAAAAAAGGAGTGGATGGTATATGATAGATTTAGTACCATTTGGCAAAGATAGGGATAATTATCTAGATTACTTTTTTAGTGATTGGCCTTTTAAAAGAGAAGAATTCAGAAAAAACCTTTCAGTATTTAGGGTAGATATAGTAGACCAGGGGGAGAGCTATAAGTTAACGGCAGACCTTCCCGGAGTAAAGAGAGAAAATGTAGATGTGAGCATAAACGGCAATCTGCTTTCGATATCCGTAAACAGCAGCAGTGAGGAAAACGATAACAACCAGAACTATGTTCGCCGGGAGCGGTTTTATGGAAAATATGTGCGCAGCTTTGACATATCTGATGTAGACATAAAAAGTATACGAGGGGAGTTAAAAGACGGTATATTGACTGTCAGTCTTCCCAAAAAGGAAAGAGAAAAAAGACAAAGCAGGAAAATAGAGATAACTTAAAAAAGCTGGAATTAACCAGCTTTTTATGTTAAGCTTAAGTTATCGAGATATAGCTATCTAAATCGTCTGGGGGAGTTATGGTAACTTCCTTTCCGGGGTTGTTTATATTAAAAGCACATTTGACATTCGCATTTAAAGGAGTATTGTCTGCTGTACAGCTAATGTCATATTTGATAACTTCGCTGGTTAAATACCCCTCGGTATTGTAACTGAGCGTTGCCGATAAATTTCCAAATTTAAATGAACTAATACCACCAAAGTTTTCAAGCAGCGTGTCCATATTAAAAAACATGCTCGTTAATTTGTCTTCTATTTTTTCACCGCTTAAAGATAAAGTAATAGTAGACCCATGTTCCGTTTTTGTGAGCCGTGCCTTTTCTAATAATTCTTTGTCGAATAGGTCTACGTTTACTACAGCATAGTTGTTTTTCATATCGTCAAGCGACATTTCTTGTTTATATTTATTTTTAGAGGCTGATAAGTACACGTATCCACCTTTGTAATAAACCTGGCTAGTGGTTTCGGTGTCGAGTATCGTCATAGACGTATTTACGAGGTATTCCGGATCTGAATTTAGGCTTTTAGATTTTAAAATCATATTCATAGGTATTTTAAGTGTTTCACCATTAAGCTCCATATCCATATTTACGTCGACAATCATATCCAGGCTGTCAAGTTGGTTGAACTTTTCAATACCGGTACTGTATACCTCATAGATTTTTTCGCTGGAGTTACATGCAGTAAGCATGATTAGGGCGCAAATTGCAATTATAGGCGCCAGAATCTTTTTCATATGATACCTCTTAACTAGGTTTAATTATGCAAATAGTATATCCAAATAAGCTTAAGATGTAAATAAAAACTCTGTATATTTAAAACTTTGTTAACTTGTATATTTAAAACAGGCAAAAATTACGCATAATATACTAAATAAAGTACTTTAAAGGAGGGAGTCTTAAATGAAAAAATGTGGTTTTACGGCTTTGATATTTATATTGATGTTGGTTTCTGCATGCGGAAATTTAAGCGGCAACTATACTGGCGATATCTACGACAGCAGGATATACATGCAAACATTTTACAGTGCAGAAAGTGAAAAATACGATTTTTCATCTATGTCAAACCTTTCTTCAGGGGAAATTAAAACATATTACCAAGGGACTGGGAATATAGAGTTTGAAGATCAATTGGTGTATACTTCTGGAACGGATGAAAATAAAACGGAGATTGCCCTTTTTAAAGTTAAAGAAGCAGTTGATTTAGAGGATCTGGTCTATATAATATATTTAAGAAAAGATGAAGTGGAAACTACATGGCAAAGCAACAAAGGTAATTGTGATATTGCTATTAACAATAATTACGTATTATTTGTCGTAAACCAGCATGCAAGTGATATATCCGATGATTTTGACGAATTATTTGACGTTCAATGTTGGTAAAAAAGCAAATAAAAAAGCCATAAGCCGTTCGGCTTATGGCTTTTTCTTAATCTTCTACCCTAATTGTGTTTTTAATGGCTATTACATCGCTTAGTTCTTTTATTTCTGAAATAGCCTGTTTAAACGAAATTTCTTTTGCCTTGTGTGTTATAAATATAAGTGGCACTTCAGAAGAGTTCCTGTTTTTTTGTATAACAGAAGCAACACTTACATTATATTTGGCAAATATCCCGGCAACTTTGGCTAATACGCCCGGCCTGTCCATAGAGATCATATTGACGTAAAAAGCGCTTTGCCAGTTGTTGTTAAACGTTATATCGTTTGATACGCTTTCCGTATTTTTAAATGTTGTATACCTATGCTCGCTACACCTGCTTGCCATTATAATGTCTGAGACGACTGCGCTTCCAGTAGGCAGGTCTCCTGCACCTTTTCCATACAGCATCATCTCGCCAACTGCACTGCCGTACATAAATACTGCATTAAATGCATCACGTACGCTAGCAAGCGGATGGGAGGCCTTTATCATAGTAGGGTGGACGCGCACTTCAATGGTGTTTTCACTTTTTTTGCCGATGGCCAAAAGCTTTATGACGTACCCAAGCTCTCTTGCACTGTCTATGTCTTCCCTTGTTATGTTAGTTATGCCCTCACTGTATATGAATTCAAGCGGAACACGTGCGTGGAAAGCAAGTGAAGAAAGTATGGACAGTTTATATACTGCGTCGTAACCTTCTACGTCGTTTTTAGGGTCTGGCTCGGCATAGCCCTTAGCCTGCGCCTCTTTTAAGACATCTAGATAATCCCGGCCTTGCTCCATCATAGTTGAGAGTATATAGTTTGTCGTCCCGTTTATTATCCCCATTATATAAGAGAAATTATTAGCCTGTAGAGAATCCCAGATAGTTCTTATAATCGGGATCCCACCGCACACGCTTGCCTCAAAGTATAAACCAACGCCGTTATCCTGGGCAGTTTTATTAAGAACCGGCCAGTGTTTTGCTATTAGCTCCTTATTAGCAGTGACGACTGACTTGCCGCTTTTCATAGCACGCATTATATAGTCTTTTGCAGGTTCTACGCCGCCTATGGACTCTGCGATTATAGAAACGGTATTGTCGTTTATGATATCGTTGAAATCTTCAGTGAGTAAAGACTCAGGTACATCTACCAAGCGCTTTTTAGTTTTGTCGCGGACCAATATCTTTTTTATGTTAATATCGAGCCCTTCTCTATGCATAATGTCTTTTTTATTTCCGGATAAAATCTTATACACGCCAGAACCGACGTTGCCAAGACCAAGTAAATCTATATTTACACTCTTCAAAATAATTTCTCCTCTCGTTCAAGATTATATATCAATTCTGAGTAAAATTCTTTTTATATAAGATGTTTAGCCCGGTTAAAGTAAGAGTAGGGTTTATTATGTCTATCTTTTTAGTCAGCGGCGCAACTATATTAAATAGCCCGCCCGTAGCGACGACTTTAGCCTTCGGGACATTTTCTTTCATTTTAGTAATCAAGTATTCCACCGTACCTACATATCCAAATATAATACCGGATTGCATGGAAGTTATTGTACCGGTGCCAATTACACTTTCCGGTACGGTCAATTCCACATGGGGCAGCTTGGCTGCATTTTTTGTAAGTGCTTCCGTAGCTATTTTGATCCCGGGGCATATCGCCCCACCCAAAAAATCCCCTTCTTTTGATATAACGCCAAAAGTTGTGGCTGTTCCAAAGTCTATGATAATTGTAGGGCCTCCGTAAAGGTTATAAGAGGCAACTGCATTAACGATCCTATCCGCTCCTAACTCTTTTGGGTCCTTATACTTTATATTTATACCGGTCTTTATGCCGGGGCTTACGAACATGGGCCTTATGTTAAAGTACATACGGCACATATGGTCTAAAGTATAATTAACGGACGGAATGACAGAAGAAATTATAACACCGTTTATATCAGATGGTGAAATATTGTATCTTTCTAAAGATGCGCATATCACTATTCCATATTCATCTGCTGTTTTATCAGCTAAAGTACTTAATTTAAATGAATGTATAAGCTTATCTTCTTTAAAGACACCGCACTTTATATTAGTGTTTCCTAAATCCAAAACAAAAATCACGACTTTAATTTTTTCCCTTCGTATAAGTTATATTTGTATATGCTTAAGGGCTCTAACGATCGGCGGGCAAATTATTCCCATAAAAATAGCTTCCGGGATGCCGTTTGTTAGAACCAAAGATCCGACAAATGCTAAATTTACAGCCGATATGTTAATAAACAGGGCAAGCAGCATGCCTAAGAAAAACACTGTGTTCGTAAGTGACGCTGCAACTGATGAAACGGTCAGAGACAAATAATTGTGTTTGTCACTTTTAGACATGGCTTTGTATACGAGATAAGTGGCTATTGGTACCAATAACCGCGGGATAAAGATTATTAAAGGCATCTTTACCCAGAATAAAGAATCAGACATCAAGACGGTTATCACGGCAGTTGGGGCTGCCAGCATCTGAAAAAAGATTGTTGCACCAAATATAAATCCAAGAAAAAGGCCGCTTCTTAAACCTAAGGTAAGCGTGCCGACTGCAACAGGCAGGCAAAGCAGCGTTATTTGTACTGGCCCTATCGGTATATAGCCGATAGGCGTTACACCAAGGACGATACAGATTGCTGCCAGGGCGCTATTGAGCACCAATTTTTTTGTTTTACTGTTCATTTTACCTCCGCTCAGGTTCTTAAAAAAGATACCCTGCATTATTTATTTTGTTCCTTTAAAAGAAACAATTTAAATAAATTATATCAGTTTTATTTAAGTTCATCAATAACTTAAATTTTAAGTGTTTAAGGGAGTTAGTTGAGAAATGCAAGCTCGTAGTTTAGAAAAAGGCAAAAGCCTATCCAAAGGATGGTAGGAAGTATTATATAAGAGCATACTTTATTTTTTTCAAATACCCGTTCAAACAATACAACTGAGGATACGAACAATATTCCAAGTGTCAAAAGGGCGCCGTTTAAGCTTTCTAATTGATAAAATATATAGCTATATAATGGGAAGAGCATCAAGGTAAGCAGGAAAAACAAAAGCGCATCGCTTAAAGTTGATACGTCTTTGCTTGATAAGTATATAGAAAAGGATATTGCGAGAGAGAGCATACACATGCAGCGTGCAACTAAAAGGACTTCGCTGTTTACTTTAAATACAGTTTTTTTAAGGCCTTCGTAAAACGTAGGGTCCATAGCGAAACTTTCAGACAGCATTAAGCAAAACAGAGTGAGAATAGATACCAAGATTATCTTTAAGGCAAAGAAAATACGATTGTTCATAAAATATGCACCTCAAAAAGATTATATGAGGGATTTTTATAAAATATTTACGTATTTGGCAAAAGAAAAAAGCCTCACCTAAATAGGTGAAGCTCTTTTCTAAAAGGTTCAAACTAGCACTTTGAGCATCCGCACCCGCCGCAGCAGCAGAGAAGTATGATGATAGGTAAGATGCAGCTACAGGAATTGTCTCCACACCCGCTTCCTCCGAAAAAGGAATTATTACCATTCCCACAGCAGCAGCAAAGTAGTAAGATAATCCAAAGGCAATTATTGTTATCGCAACCACAACCCATTTTAAAAATCCTCCTTGAAATAACATTTTTTTGTTTGGTTTACAATGTATAATACGCAGAGGCTAAAAAATGGGTGACAGCTTAATATATATTTTTATAAAACAATGAAACTTTTTAAAACCTGAGTTTTGTTAAGATAAACGGCGCTACTTCATCGATCTTCATACGCAGCTGTTGCATAGTATCCCTGTCTCTAACTGTAACGGTGTCATCGTTTAAAGTATCGAAGTCTACTGTTATGCAGTAAGGAGTTCCTATTTCATCCTGGCGGCGGTATCTTTTCCCTATGCTTCCGGTTAAGTCATAATCTGTATTAAAGCAGGAAGAGAGCTTTTCATAAACTTTATCTGCCTTGGGTGAAAGTTTCTTTTGAAGCGGCAATACCGCAGCTTTAAAAGGAGAAAGGGCCGGATGCAGGTGAAGAACTGTCCTTATATCACCGGACTCAAGAGTTTCTTCGTCGTATGCGTCGCATAAAAATGCAAGAGCAACACGGTCTGCACCAAGAGACGGCTCTATGCAATACGGCAAAAAGCGCTTTCCGTTTTCAGGGTCTATATACTCTAAGTTTTCACCGGAATGGTTCTGATGCTGTTTTAAGTCAAAATCCGTTCTGTCCGCAATGCCCCAGAGCTCGCCCCAGCCGAACGGGAATAGATATTCTATGTCTGTAGTTGCATTTGAGTAATGCGAAAGCTCTTCTTTTTCGTGGTCTCTTAGTTTTATATTTTCTTGTTTTAAACCTAGGTTTAAAAGCCAGTTGTGACAATAGTCCTTCCAATACTTAAACCACTTAAATTCTTCTTCCGGAGCACAGAAAAACTCAAGTTCCATCTGTTCGAATTCCCTTGTTCTGAAGGTAAAGTTGCCCGGAGTGATTTCATTTCTAAATGATTTGCCTATTTGGCCGATGCCAAAAGGCAGTTTTTTTCTGGATACCCTCATAACATTTTTGAAATTGACAAAAATGCCCTGCGCCGTTTCCGGGCGAAGGTAAATTTCCGCAGCAGAATCCTCCGTAACGCCTTGGAAAGTCTTAAACATTAAGTTAAACTTTCTTATTTTTGTAAAATCGTTTTTACCGCAGGAAGGGCAGGGTATGGCGTATTCTTTTATTATCTCTTCGAGCCTGTCGTTTGAGGCTCCGTTTATATCGATGTCAAGGCCATTTTCATTGACATAGTCTTCTATTATTTTGTCTGCTCTAAACCTTTCGTGGCAGGCTTTGCAGTCCATCAAAGGGTCGTTGAATCCGCCGACGTGCCCGGATGCTACCCAAACTTGCGGGTTCATTAAAATTGCACAGTCAAGCCCTATGTTATAGGGAGACTTATGTATAAACTTATTCCACCATGCCGCTTTAACGTTATTTTTAAATTCTACGCCTAAAGGGCCGTAGTCCCAGGTATTGGCAAGACCACCATAAATTTCGGACCCTGAAAATATAAAACCGCGCTGTTTGCATAAGCTGATTATCTTGTCCATGGATTTTTGCATATATTTAAAACTCCTTTAAAGGTTTTTTTATAGTCTGGTTTAATATTTAAATATTATATATGGGGCATTAAAAAGTCAAGCTACTTTAATATATACTTTTGCAAAACCTTGACAAAAAATTGGCACAGAAGTAAAATATCTCTATCAAATCTTAAAATAAATATGTTAGGAGACGAGAAGAGATGATTAAAAACACACCAAGAAGAGTATTTTTAGACGAGAAGAGCCTTCCAAAACAATGGTACAACATTGCGGCAGATATGCCGAACAAAATCCACCCTTATTTAAGCCCGGTAACTAAACAACCAGCGCAGCCAAGTGATTTATCTGCGATTTTTCCAATGGCACTCATCGAACAGGAGATGTCTACGGAACGTTTTATTGATATACCGGAAGAACTGCAGGAGATGTATAAGGTCTTTAGGCCGTCTCCGCTTGTTAGGGCAAAAGATTTAGAAAAAGCGCTTGATACGCCGGCACGTATATATTTTAAATACGAAGGTGCAAATACATCGGGAAGCCATAAGTTAAATACTGCTATGGCGCAAGCTTATTACAATAAAAAAGAAGGAATAAAAAAACTGACTACGGAAACAGGTGCAGGCCAGTGGGGTTCTGCGCTGTCCATTGCATGTGCTAAGTTAGGCATGGAATGTACTGTATTCATGGTTAGAGTTTCTTATGACCAAAAACCATATAGAAAGATACTCATGAGAACATACGGGGCAGATATCTATTCAAGCCCAAGCAATGTTACTGAAGTTGGCAAAGCCATTTTAGCAAAAGACCCTGATTGCAGCGGAAGTTTAGCTATAGCTATAAGCGAAGCTGTTGAAGTTGCTGCAAAGAACAGCGACACAAACTATTCATTAGGAAGCGTTTTAAACCATGTAATACTGCATCAGACAATAATAGGTCAGGAAGCTAAAAAGCAGTTTGAGGTAATGGATGATTATCCAGATATCATAATCGGATGCAACGGTGGCGGATCTAACTTTGGCGGTATTGCATATCCTTTCATGATGGATAAGTTAAGAGATAACAAAGAAATAGAATTTATAGCAATAGAGCCAACAGCTTGCCCAAAACTCACAAAAGGCGTCTTTGCATATGACTACGGCGATATGTCTATGTTCACACCGCTCATGAAAACATATACCTTAGGGCATGAGTATATGCCAGACGGTATACACGCGGGCGGCCTTAGGTATCACGGAGATTCTCCGTTATTAGGCCAGCTTTATCATGACAAGTTAATAAAGGCGGAAGCTAAGGATCAGGTAGACGTATTCGACTCTGCTATACTTTTTGCAAGAACAGAAGGAATACTTCCGGCACCTGAATCTGCACATGCAATAGCAAGTGTAATAGCACATGCTAAGGAGCTAAAAGAAAGAGGCGAGGCTAAGACAATATTGTTTAACTTAAGCGGCCACGGCGATTTCGATTTGGCGGCATATGAAGAGTATATGGCAGGCAAACTTAAGAAAATCAACTACACAGATGAGCAGTTGCATTCCGGGCTTAGTTCTATACCTAAACTTTAAGAAAATTATAATAAAATAAAAATGGCAGGAAGAGAACTTTCTGCCATTTTTAATGGTATAATATTTTACCGGTTTCGGGTTTTTTCCTTAAAAAAATATATTTTTATTACTATACATATAATGACAAATAAGTTATTATAATCGCAAGGGGAAATTTTTAAAGGAAAGATATTATCAAATATCTTGATGGGAAGGGAAATGCCGAAAAAAATTAAACCTGAGAAATTTTTAACTACTTTGGTAATTTTATTTTTCTTTATCGCTGTAGTTTTGGTTTTATTTGAACTTAACAGTGAAGGAACTTTGGCCACTCTTGGGCAGGATTTAACAAACGATACGCAGGATACTGTAAATACAACTGATGATGCTGAAAGTAACGTAGGAGAGTTGTTTAGAGGCCTTTGCATCGTTGTAGATGCAGGGCATGGCGGGTTTGATTCCGGTGCTATCGGCACATTTACAGGTGCAAAAGAAGCTGATATCAATTTAGCAGTTAGTAAAAACTTAAAGGGTATACTTGAAAGTGCCGGAGCGACAGTTGTTATGACCAGGGATACAGACGAAGCACTTGGTACCACTAAAGATAGTGATATGCAGGCAAGAGGAGTGATAGTATGCCAGGGAGAAGTAGACTTTATGCTAAGTATACATATGAACAAATATGTAGATTCAAGCGTAGGCGGCCCGCAGGTATTTTCATATCCGGGGTCGGAAGTGTCAAAAGAGCTTGCAGAGGCTTTACAGGATAGATTAAACGAGCTATCCGAACATAAACCAAGGGTTGCAAAAGAGGAAAACTTTTATATACTAAGAGCGGGCAACTCACCTGCAGTATTAGTAGAGTGCGGTTTTTTATCTAACGAGGAGGATGACGAACTCCTTTCAACAGACAGTTATCAGCAGGAAGTAGCCAGGACTATTTTTAATGGCCTTAAGGATTTTTTGGAGGAACAAAACTAAAAAATAGCTTTAATAAAGGTAATATGCAAAATAATTTTGATGAAAAATTTAATATTTCGCTTTTACCGTTAAAAGAGCAGGAAGCAAGTCAGTTAAATGCAATAGAGTTAGCCTATTTGGGCGACACTGTCTATGATTTGTACGTACGCTCTTTTTTAGTGAAAAACGATTTGGGAGTAATATCCGCCATTCATCAAAAAGCAGCGGATATAGTAAATGCCAGAGCACAGAACAAAAGTTTTAAGCAAGTATTTGAAATACTGACAGAACAGGAAAAAGAAGTATTTACACGCGGGAGAAACGCAAAATCAAGCGTGCCCAAAAACATGACGGTCAACGACTACCGGCATGCGACAGGATTTGAGACTTTGATAGGCTATTTATATATAACAGGTAAAAAAAGCAGGCTGGATGAACTGTTTAAGATAATATTGAGCGATTTTTTTAAGGAGTGAAAAAAGTGGGACAAGTTAAAAGTAGGGTGTATCTTCTTACTCATACGCCGAATCCGGAAGAGGCAATAGCACTTTGCGCTAAATTATGCTATTCAGATGCGGAGATAAAAGAGATAGCTAATGGTATTTCAGCGGATAAATGCGCGGGCTTTATAAAAACGCTTATAAAGATGAACCATTTGGCGCCGATAGAACATGCTTCTTTTACATTTGGCATAGAAGGGGTTTCAAGGGCTCTTTTAGCACAGATAACGCGGCACCGCTTGGCCAGCTTTTGTGTGAAATCCCAGCGGTATGTGGGGGCGAAAAACGAGCAGGGGGTTTTTGCATACGTAGTTCCGCCTTCTATTGAGGCGCTTGGGGAAGAGGCAGTTTTAAAATTTAACAGCCAGATGAATACCTTGCAAGGCTGGTATAACGAGTGGGTAGATGCGCTTGGAAATGCAGGTGAGAAGTCTAATGAAGATGCCAGGTTCGTATTGCCAAATGCCTGCGAGACCAAGATAATAGTCACCATGAATGCGAGGGAGCTTTTACATTTCTTTGAGTTAAGGTGCTGTTTCAGGGCGCAATGGGAGATAAGGGAAGTTGCCTGGGAGATGTTTAGGCTTGTATACAAAGTTGCTCCTAACATATTTTCATTAGGCGGCCCTTCATGTATAAACCATACTTGCAACGAGGGAAAGATGAGCTGCGGCAGATCAGCAGAATCAAAGAAACGTTTTTGGGAGATGACAAATGGACAGTGATGATATAATATATGGAAGGAATACCGTAAGAGAAGCGGTAAAAAGCGGCCGAAGTATCGACAAGGTAATAATTGCCGAAGGTACTACGGACGGATCAATAAAAGAGATAGAAGGACTTGCACGGGATAGAAAAATAGTAGTAATAAAAAAAGACAAAAGGTATTTAGACGAAATTTGTATGCCGTTCGGACGAAATAATATAACGGCTAACCATCAGGGTGTAGCGGCATTCGTAAGCGCGCTTGAATATGCAGAAGTTGAAGATATAATTTCAGCAGCACAAGATAAAGATTCTTCGCTTATAATACTGCTTGACGGAGTTACCGATATAAACAATGTAGGTGCTATAATAAGAAGTGCCGAGTGTCTTGGGGCGGATGGCATAATTATGGCAAAGCGCCGCAGTGCCCCTTTAAACAGTGCGGCCAATAAGGCTTCCTGCGGGGCGCTTGAATATGTAAAAGTCGCAAGGGTTTCAAATATTTCGCAGGCGCTTGATAAATTAAAGCAGGCAGGTTACTGGACAGCTGCAGCGGTTATGGACGGGCAGGACGTTTTAAAAACAGACCTAAGCGGCAAGATAGCATTGGTTATCGGAGATGAGGGCGAGGGAATAAGCCCGCTTGTCTCTAAAAACTGTGATTATAAAGTAAGTATTGAACTTATGGGAAAGATAGAATCGCTTAATGCCTCGGCAGCGGCAGCGGTTTTGATGTTTGAGAAGAGAAGGCAGGATAAAACAAAAAATTTGACTTAATATAGTCGAAAATAATATAATATATAAATAGTTTCTTAAAAGGAGCGAATAATTTTTGCCAAATGAATATATAAACAAGCCGGCCGGATCACCTGAAAATGGCGTTAAACTTGATAAAAAGGCCTATCTTCTTGGTTATAAACTTATGAAAGATGAAGACGTAGCATTTTTGGCAAATGATGGGGACGGATTGGCGCTTGAATATCTGCTTAATAAGTATAAGAATTTTGCAAAGGCAAAGGCAAAGTCTTATTTCATTATTGGAGCAGACAAAGAAGATATAGTACAGGAAGGTATGATCGGGCTATATAAGGCTATCCGCGACTTTAAAGAAGGTAAACAGTGCTGTTTCAGGGCATTCGCAGAGCTTTGCATAACCCGTCAGATAATAACTGCTATTAAATCGGCTACTCGGCAAAAACATATATTTTTAAATTCATATGTGTCTTTAAGCAAGCCGGTTTACGATGAAGAGTCTGATAAGACCTTAATGGATCTGATACCTACTGCAAGGGCGCAGGACCCTGAAGAGATCTTTATAGATAAAGAGAATTTTGACCATATGGAAGTCAAGATAGATGGGATGCTCTCCCCGCTTGAAAAGAGGGTTTTGGCATGTTATCTAGAAGGTAAAAGCTATATAGAGATATCTAGTGAACTTGGCAAATCTATAAAGTCTGTTGACAATGCGCTCCAAAGGATTAAAGCGAAATTAGAAAAGTTTTTATAAAGGAGTAGAGAAAAAATATGGATGAGGCAGCGGCAGCCGCAACAAATGAAGTTGGCTTTGACACAACATTTTGGATGCTTATTATCATCGTAATCGGTGTTTATTTGCTGGTAATCGGTGTAAAAGGCCATAAAAAAGTAGAGGAAAATTATCCTGAAAAAATAAGGGAACAAGCTTCCAAAACTGCTAGGAAGTTTTATTTGATATTGGGGATTGATATGATAGTCTTCGCTGGGTTAGAGTTCTTACTTGGTGGAATAGCTCTTTATGCCCTGGCTATATCGGCTCCCCTAATAATGATAATATATGTAATAGTATCGTTTAAAAAATACGGGAAAGCAATACGGGAGAATGAAGACAAACACTGGAAAGGTAGATTTTAAAAAATCATGAAAAAGGCGACTATGTTTTTAGCATCAGTGGTTTTCTCTGTTTCTCTGATACTTGCAATTTTGTTGACGGCTATAGACATTTTTGCCGTTAATGAGGGATTTTATAAAACTCAATATCAAAGATTAGACCGTGCAGAGGCGATAGGCATTTCGGAAGAAGAATTAGACGAAGTCACCTCTGTACTTTTAGGTTACACAAAAGGCGAAAGAGACGACATGGATATAACGGCGAGTATTAACGGCGTTTCAAGGGAAGTATTTAACGACCGTGAAAAAAGCCATATGGAAGACGTTCGCTATCTTTATTTAAGTGCAATGATAGTTAGAAATATCGCTGTTATAATTTCATCAGTCCTACTGCTTTTGTTGATAATTTCAAAAAGGCATATATGGACAGCATACTTCATTAGAAAATCTATGATTATGTTTTTTATAATTTTGGCGTTGTTTCTAGGCATAGGAGCTTATGCCGCAATAGATTTTGACTCTTTTTGGATAATGTTTCATAAGATATTCTTTGTAAACGACTTATGGCTTTTAGACCCTTCAACGGACATACTTATTTTAATGGTACCAAGCGCATTCTTTGAAAGCCTGGTCACAGTCATACTGGCAACTTTTGGTGCGGGATACATTTTGTCATTGCTAATTATGTATATAAGCTATAAGAGCCTTAAAAAAAGAGGTTATGCATGATTAAAGATACTTCTTTAAATATTTTGGCGATAGAGACGTCTTGTGATGAAACAGCAGCCGCAGTAGTTAAAGGCGGAAGGGAAGTCTTATCGAATGCTGTTTATACCCAGGCGATGACACACAGGCTTTTCGGCGGGGTTGTTCCTGAGATAGCATCTAGGAAGCATATAGACAAGCTGCCTTATGTAGTTTCAGATGCTGTTAGTGAATCTGGTCTTGTCATAGATGAGATAGATGCTTTTGCAGTCACTGTCGGGCCGGGCCTAGTAGGAGCTTTGTTAACAGGGGTATCTTATGCCAAGGCACTTGCCTACGCGTACAAAAAGCCGCTTGTAAAAGTCAATCATATAGAAGGGCATATTTGTTCTAACTATATATCTTCAAAGGATTTAACACCGCCGTTTATCTGCCTCATAGTGTCCGGCGGCCATACTAACATAATAAAAGTATCGGATTATGGGGAGTATGAGCCTTTAGGGGGAAACAAGGGACGATGCGGCAGGCGAGGCTTTCGACAAGATAGCAAGGGTTTTAGGGCTTAATTATCCCGGAGGGCCGGAGCTTGAAAAGCTGGCTCAAAGCGGCAGTATAACATACGACTTTCCACAGGGATTTAAAGGCCAGAAACATTTGGATTTTAGCTTCAGCGGCCTTAAAACCGCAGTCATAAACGAAATCAACAAAGCTTCGATGAAAAAAGAAGACATAAGTTTTCCTAACATTGCGGCGTCTTTTCAAAAAGCAGTTGTAGATGTGCTTTTAAAAAATACGTTTTTAGCAGCGAAAAAGCTAAAGATCGATAAAATTGCCATTGCAGGCGGCGTATCCGCTAACGGAGCGCTCAGGCAAGCATTTATTCAAAAAGCTCAAAAAGAAGGCATTAAACTTTTTTTGCCAGACATAAAATACTCAACAGATAACGCAGCAATGATAGCTTCGGCAGGATATTTCAGATATTTAAAAGGGGATTTTTGTTCTCTAGACCAAAATGCATATCCGGTGCTTGATATATTTTAAATACTTTTGTAAAGGAGTTTTAATATGAAAAACAAGGCTGAGCTAGTATTTGGTATTATATTTTGCGTAGTGTCTATAGCCCTTGCTCTTATAGGCGCTATGTTAGATCTTATAATGTTTATCACCGGAATGGTTCTCCTTCTAGTAAGTGGCAGTATCCTTACGCATTGGAGCACACTTAATTATAATTGGGTGTGCGATGAATGCGGTGAAAACGTAGACTTAACATTTAAACAGCGTATTTCAAAAATAAACGGTAATGCAAAAAACAAAAAGATGTATTGCCCTAACTGCCAGAAAGAAACAAAATTCAGCAAGTGTAAAAAGAAATCAGATAAATAAAGGCGCTTCATTAATGAGGCGTTTTTATGTTTTATAAGGGCGGCTAGACTATAAATTATTATTGATTTTAGCTATTTTGGCAAAAATAATAATAATAATAAAAACTTAAAGTTATTGATTTTAAATTGTTTAGTAAAGGTTTCGTAAAATTTTTCTCCCAATCTTATAACAAATATGTTATAATTATTAAAAATTTTCTTAGCACTATGTTAACGAAAGAAGGCTTTAAAACTATGAGCAAACACATACTTGTAGTAGATGATGAACCATCTATAGTAAAAGGGCTTAGGTTTAATTTAGAACAGCAGGAGGGCTACATCGTATCTGAAGCGCATGATGGGCAAGAAGCGCTTGATAATTTTTTTAGAGGTAAGTTCGATATGGTATTACTCGATTTAATGCTGCCTAAGATAGACGGTATGGAAGTATGCCAGAAAATAAGGAGCAATTCTGATGTTCCGATAATAATGTTGACAGCTAAGGACTCCGATATCGATAAACTGACAGGTCTCGAATTTGGGGCAGACGATTATATGACAAAGCCCTTTAACATGCTTGAATTAAAGGCCAGGATAAAGGCGATATTCCGCCGCTCAGAAGGCGCTTATAAACACGAAGATAACGATGTAATAAAAGTACTCGATATAGTAGTTAATGCAAACACGAGGACTGTTGAAATAGCAGGCGAGAATGTGGAACTAACGGCAAAGGAATTCGACTTACTACATTTGATGATAACTAACCGTGGCAAAGTTTTCAGCCGCGAGGATTTACTTAACACGGTTTGGAAAAACGATTACGACGGTGACTTAAGAACTGTAGATGTCCATGTACGCCGGTTAAGGAAAAAAATAGAAAAAAATCCGGCGGAACCGGAGTATGTCCTTACTAAATGGGGAGTTGGATACTATTTTACAGTTAAGTAATAAAATGTTCTCCATCAAATGGAGATTTGTATTAATATTTTTGATAGTGGCGGCTGTAGCTTTTGCAGCCGTTGCATATTCTGTTATAAAAATGTCAGAAGACTACCTTTTATCCCAGAGAGTGGAAGAGAGCTTGGAAGAGGCCAGCGGCGCTGCAGTCAGTGTCGTTTCTACTGTAATTTCAGACGATTCAGATGGTATGTACAATTTAGTTTTGACCCGTGCGAAAAATACGGGCGGAAGGTATCTGATTGTAAACAAGGCAGGAACCGTAATTGCTGATTCTCAGTCTAAATTAAACGGGCAGATACTTTATTTAGATGAAGTGGAAAAGGTACTTAGCAACGGCGAAGTAAATGCGTATTCGTATCATAATATAGATGGGGAATGGGCAGTTTACTATGTAAATGAGATTACGGATGAAGGCTCCCTTATCGGAGCAATGGTATATCAATCCAGTATTCAGACGCTTATCAATTCTATGAACGATTTAACTGTAAAAATAATTGTTATTTCTATAGCATGCTGTTTGATAGTCATAGTACTAAGCATAATAACTTCGGATTATATAACGCGCCCTATTATAAAGTTGAAAAAAGCGGCGATAGATATATCGACAGGGAACTTTAACCAGCGTGTCAAAGTCTCCGGAAGGGATGAAATAGCAGAGCTTGCTCAGGCTTTTAATGAGATGACAAAGCGCTTAGAAGATATAGATATAACGAGGAGCGAATTTGTTTCAAACGCTTCGCATGAGTTAAGGACGCCGCTGTCTTCTATAAAGATATTGGTCGAATCACTTATATATCAACAAGACGTTCCCAAAGAGACATATGATGAGTTTTTAACAGATATAAACAAGGAGATAGACAGATTAAATAATATAATAAGCGACTTGCTTAATATAATGAAGCTGGAGGGGGAGGAAGTCCTCGTCTGCAAAGAAAACGTATCGTTAAAGGACATACTTTTAGATACAATGAATCTCTTAAAACCCCTTGCAGACCAGCAAAGGATCCATATTACTCTGGATGCAGACGAAGATGTGCTTATTGAATGTGACCCGCTTAAGATACATCAGGCGGTAAATAACTTGGCGGATAACGCAATAAAGTATACGAACACTGGTGGACTTATAACCATCCGGCTTAAAAGATTAAACGATTTTGCGGTTATTGAAGTGGAGGATACAGGAGTTGGCATCAGCCAGGAGGACATGCAGTTAATATTTGAAAGGTTCTATAGAGTAGACAAAGCCCGTTCGAGGAAGACGGGAGGGACAGGCCTTGGCCTATATATTGCAAAAAAGATAGCAATAATGCACGGCGGCTCGCTTGATGTAGTAAGCGAAGAAGGAAAGGGCTCTGCCTTCATACTTTCAATACCAGTAAAACATACAAAAATCAAAAGTAAGGCGGAAGAGGAAGCCAGTAAAGCTAAGAATGTGGTTAAAGGCAAGGTTTTTAAAAGAAAAAGCCTGAGGATTAAAAAATGAAAAAAATATTGGCTTGGTACATTTTAATAGCGTTTTTATTAACTGTCTTTACTGCGTGTAGCCAGGTTAAGGAGAGCATACGCCCAAGCAACGAGATAACTCTGCCAAAAATAAATGAGGAAATAGCAGCTAAAAGCAGCATTGTGTCTAAACAGGTGGAATTAAAACTTTATTTTTTAAGTTTAAGCCAGACAAGTTTGGTAACCGAAAATAGAACGGTTACCTTGTCACAAGATGAAAACGTGGCTAAACGTACAGTATCTGAGCTTATTTTGGGAAGTAAGGAGTATGGGCACACACAGATAGATGTGCAGGGTGTATCGGTGCAGGACGTGCTCGTTAACAAAGATATAGCAAGCGTATATTTAACAGCAGGATCGATACCGGAAAACGAAAAAAGGTACTATTTTGAGTGCACGATTGTAAATACACTTATTAACCTCCTTGATGTAACGTATGTAAACGTATTTTGGAATGGGCGGATAGAGGAAGAAAATATATTCGGGTTAAGGGCTGTTTCAAAAGACAATATTGCACAGGAGTATATAGAAAAAAGCAGTTTAAAGGCAGACAGCACTGATACGGCAACAGAGGAGAATGTAGCCGTATATTTTGCATCGTCTGACTATAGCTTGTACCTGCCTGAGGTAAAAAACATATCTGTTGAGAATAAAGATTATATAACCACATTATTTGATGCTCTGCAAGAAGGTTCAAACGAAAAAAATAGCCGTGCAGACGTATTCTCAGATGATATAAAGCTTTTGACTTATAGTATAGATGATTTACAGGGCGAAAACATAGTAACGCTTATTTTAGACAAAATGCCGTTATTCTTTAACTATCAAGACAGCGACTCCATAAACGCATTTTATGCTAGTTTAGTACTTACACTTACTGCAAATATACCAAAGATCGACGGTATGCGTATCATCTCTACACAAGGGCAGTTTGAAAGCGAAATTATAAAAGCTAAGGACTTTATTTCATCTCACGGCAGCGAAATAACCGTCTTTTTGCAAAAGGCGGGAGAGGATGAGCTCGTTCCGGTTAAAAGGATCATTAATACTAATAGGCTATATGATATAAAATCACGCATTGAGGAACTTTTAAAAGGCCCGGCAACAGGTGAAGCTCAAAGCGTGCTGCCAGTATTTCCGAGTGGAGTCAGTGAAGAGGATATTTTAGATGCCTACGTAGTCGATGATATAGCTTATATATCTTTAAGCCAGAATTTTTACGACAGGGTAAGCGAAATGTCTGACCAAAACGGTAGGCTGCTTATTTTTAGCATAATAGGCACTGCCGCACAAACAGGTATTGAAAAAGTCCGGTTCTTGATTGAAGGAAAATCAGTTTCAAATACAGTGGCAACCATTAATTTATCTAATTCACTGCTTGAAAACCCCGGACTGATATCAGGTGATTAAATATTTATTATATATGGATATTTACATTAAAACTTTTGATAAAACTGTTTAAAGAAATAATTCTAAGCGCACTTATTAGAGCGGATTTTTCGTTTTTCAAAAGTGCGTTTTTTAAATTATCAAGTTTATTTTTATCTATTAGTAAAAGAGTCCTTTCATCTATGTCATTTAGCATGAGCGACAATTTTTGGGAGACCGGAGTCATGTCGGTCTTTATATCTAACATATTCTTATCAGGCTTTTTAAACTCCAGCCGTAAATCTGAAGAAGCATTTTTTATTATATTTGAAATATGCCCGGTAAGAAGCGGTGTTATAAGTTTCACTTTTTGGCTTAAAGCTATTTTTTCTGCTTTTGATCCGCTGATTAAAAACGCATCTTTTAACTTCAGATCTGTTTCATTTAAGAGTATTTCTCTTAGAACATTTTCCTGCGTAAGCAAAATCAAATTATCAAACGTCTTTTTCTCATAAGCCGCCATTATATCTTCATCGAGCTTAGAAATGCTCGTTACCAGAGGATATTCGGAGTTTTTTATTAGGCCGAGCATGGCAATGTCCCTAAAATTAAGCACGGGAGTTTCCGCGATATTAACCACCTCATCTATGAGAAAAGGCAGCATATCCGGCGAAAAATCATCATTAAAAAACTGTTTTTTATCTATAGGAGCTTTAAAGCGTTTGTCTTGGCAAAGCGAGTTTAAAAGCTCGTCGCATGTGTCACCTAAGTAAAGGGGCCTAAAAAATTCAAAATGGCTTACCTTTTCTCTAAGAGAGGTATCGGCTGCATTTATGAAGATGTCTTTAAAACTCTTTTGATCGGAGCTTTTGACATTGTGTATGTAAGGCTCAAAGCTATGCAGATAAAACCCAAGCGGTGAATATATAGCACATTCACCCGCACCCAAACTGTATATGTCGCTGAACGGAGTCAAGTTGGGTGAAGGAGCAAAAAGTGCAGGCAAATTTTGCTTCTTTATATCGGGCTTAAAGCCGGAAGACAAAAGCACGCCTATTTCTGATGAAAAGTATATAGCCTTGTCTTTCAACGTGAAATAAAGCGGCCGTTGGCAAAAAGTATCCCGGGCTAAAAAAAGCCTCTGGTATGTATCTTCATATACGGCGAAGGCATAGTAGCCGTTTAATTTTTTAAGGCAGTCGTATCCCCATTCTATGTATGCGCAAAGCGCAAGTTCAGCAGGGTTAGAGCTGTTTATCATGTGCCCGCGTTCAATAAGTTCAGATTTTATCTGAGTTGAGTTGAGTATCACCCCGTCAAAAACGACACAATAAAGTTCACCGCAAAGCGTTTTAAAGAACGGTTGACCTATATTGAAAATGTTGTCGCTTCTGGCAAAAGAAGCGCAAAGACACGCATTGTTTATGCAGTAAATTCCGCTGCCGCTCACATCGTCTATACGGTTATTGAAACTGTTTAACATATTGACCGCTTTATCGTTGCGGAAGTTTTTTGCACCAAAGTCAAGCATGCCTGCAATGCCACCCATGATAATCCCCCCGTTAGCCTTTTATGTAATAATATATGCTAAAATAAACAAAAGGGTACGCTATATAAACCTAAGAAATTTGTTTTATAAGCTAAAACTCGTTGTTTTTTATAAGACCTTTATATATAATAAAAATAAGAAAAAATTTCAATAGATTGGGGCGTTTAGATATGGAATGTTTTAACAAAATGGATAAGACGGGTAAAATCTGTCTTGCAGGAGTTATGGCAGCATTAGTATTTGTAGTCACGTGGCTGGTTCGTATTCCGGTTCCACTGCCGACTTTAACTGGAGCCTATATAAACATAGGAGATTGTGTAATAATCATTTCTTCCTATATGTTAGGTGGAGTATTCGGGGCATGTGTGGCCGGTATTGGCAGTGCACTAGCAGATATACTTGCCGGAGCGTCACAATATATAATAGCTACATTGATAATCAAAGCACTGATGGCATTTGTGTTTGCGCTGATAGCTAGGCGCGGAAAATTCGGTATGTATGTGTTTGCCGCAGTTATTGCAGAATTGATAATGGTAGCCGGATATGGCATTTATGAGTATTTTATGTTTGGATGGGCAGTCGCTATTGCCTCTTTCCCATATAATATGGTACAGTTTGCCGGCAATTTAGTAGTCTCTCTGCCGCTTTATAAGGCAGTTAAATACTTATGCAAACTTCCGTTTTTAATGAAGGTATAATATGAATTTTACAGTTATAGGAAAATATGGCCCGTTTCCTCCGGAGGGCGGGGCATGTTCTTGTTATTTGCTTGAATTTTCGGATAAAAAGATAGTACTTGATATGGGGGCTGGGTCCTTCTCAAGACTTATGCATTTCGTAGATGTGTTTGATATAGACGCCATATTCTTATCGCATCTTCATTTTGACCATATGTCAGACATACCTGTATTTGGATATGCAGTTAACGCGATCAATAAAAAATTAGGGCAGGATAAAAAAATCAAGCTTTTTACCCCGAAAGAACCTTCAAATATATTTAAACTGTTTTCGCGTGAAGCTTTCGACATAGAAACTATCAATGAAAATTTAAAGGTTAAACTCGGAAAAGCAGAAATAACCTTTTTAAAGATGACGCATCCGTTCCCGTCGTATGCGATAAAAGTTGACGACGGTGAAAAAATATTTGCCTATTCAGGAGATACAAGTTTAAATGATAAACTGGCCGGCTTTATTAAAGGCGCCTCAGTAGCGCTGCTGGATGCCAACTTTAAACATAAGGACAAGCCGCAAAACACGGTTCATATGACGATAACAGAAGCCGCGATGGTCGCTAAGCAAGCAAACGTCAAAAAACTTATTCTGACGCATCAGAGCGCTTTTAATTCCTCCAGGGAAGTACTGAATGAAGCTATCAAAGTGTTTTTAAAAAGCCAAACAGCACAGGAAATGAAAAGCATAGTTATTTAGGTAAAACCTTATAGTAGGGGACAAGGCTAATGGCAGAAAGAAACACCATTTTTAATTCCCGCCCTTTATTTTTTATTGCCTCGTTGCCGTGTTTCGCAATAGGCATAGCCGTTGAGGATGCTGTAAGATTAAACACGCCCTTCATTTTTGTAATTTTATTTTTAGGCATTTTAGTGTCTGCACTCCTTTACATGCTGTTTAAAAAATGGTTTATATTAGGGATCCTTTTAGCCTCCGTAAGTCTGGGGGCTTTTTGTTATAATTTAGCGCTGATACCGGTAAACCAAAGCATACCGTCTGAGCAAAGCATATCAATAACTGGAACCATATCAGAAAATCCGGAATATGTGACAGGGGAAATCAGCAAGTATGTTTTAAAAGGTGTCAGCATAACAGCGGAAGATGGAATCAAGCAGCTTGAAGGAAAAGTGCTGTTAACGGCACCCGCCGGCTTTGAATACGGCGACGTGGTTTATGCAGA
Organism: Eubacteriales bacterium; assembly: GCA_041390245.1. NCBI lineage: Bacteria > Bacillati > Bacillota > Clostridia > Eubacteriales > Eubacteriales bacterium. Next base: position 327,652 of record JAWKQI010000001.1, on the reverse strand, counting down.
TAAAGCAAGTATAAGGTATACCTATGAAGAGAGGAATCCGAATGGATATAACGAACAAAAATACCTTTTGGCAGATGGAATAGCTTTTCGTGCAAATGCAGACGAGATTACTAAGACAGGGCAGGATAAAAACTTTTTTAAAAACGTTTTTATAACTATAAATAAATCTATTGCCATGGTCATAGATTCTACGTTTGATGCTTCTGCCGCTCCGGTAGCAAAGGGCATGCTGCTTGGCGATACATCAAGTATAAGCGATGACGTGACTTCTTCATTCAGCACGGCCGGAATATCACATATAGTTGCTGTGTCTGGGTTGCACATTGGGTTTCTTGCCGCGATTTTGGTTTGGCTTTTAGGGCTTTTAAAAGTAGGTAAAAAGATAAGCTTTGCAGTAGAAATATTGATATTGTATCTGTTCGTTGAGATAATCGGTGCGCCGGCAAGCGCAGTTCGTGCGTTTATTATGGTGGCGGTTTACCTTATATTCAACTTAACAGATAAGAGAACTGATACGCTTATAGTTTTTTCAACTGCATTTTTGATTATACTGGTCTTGTCCCCGCTGAGCATATTTAAAATGTCATTTCAGCTTTCCTTTGCCGCAGTTTTCGGAATAATAACGGTGGGGGATCTTTTAAACCGCTGCTTTAAAAAGAAAAAGGTGCTAAGCCTAGCAGCAGCTTCTATCGGCGCTTCATCTGGCGTATCTTTATTTGCAGCCAGGTTCACGGGTACAATAGCTGTTTATTCGCTGATAGGAAATTTGCTTGTTATACCGCTAGTGGCTGTCTCACTTATATTTATACTCCTATCCGTTATATTGGGGCTTATTTTTGCCCCGATAGCGTTTATAACGGCGGCGGCTGGTAGCTTTATAATAAATGTGATAATCGACATTGCTTTGTCAATTTCAAACCTGCCTTATGCAAACATATCTTTTCCAAGCCTTGGTATCTTGGCAATAGCACTGGCGCTTTTGCTTATGCTCGTAGTGTCTAAATACTTCTTTAAAGACAAAGATTAAAAAATAGTTGGCGTAACGCTTTATTTTTGCTATTATTAGTGATAGTTTTAGGCTACATGATACCGTATGGCGGATTATATATTGCGGCAATAGATGTATCTCAAGGCAGCGCTACGTATATAAGGACTCCTAATAACAAAACTATACTGATAGACGGTGGCAGTGAGTATAATCTAACCCTGTTAGAAGATTATTTGCAGGGCAGGGGAGAAATAGATATAGGTATAATAACTCATGACGATTCAGACCATTCCTACGGAATAAAAGAGCTTATGGAAGAAGGAAAGATAGAAACTGTCTATACAAATGAATGCGATGCCCCTAAAATAAGTATAGAAGAAAATACGAATAAGATACTCACTCTAAGTAAGGGAGATACTCTATATTTCGACGGAGTAAAAATAACCGTATATAACCCGGGTTCAAACAGCGATGAGGACGATTCCAATTATAATTCGCTGGTATTGCTTATTGAATACAATGGGAATCGTATACTGGTACCGGGAGATATACCCAGCGCAGTCGAAGAAGATATAATGGCTGAAATCGGCGATATAGACGTATTGTTTGTAGCACATCATGGGGCTGCTTCTTCCACGTCAGATGAGTTTTTAAAATATGTAAAACCGGAAACTGCGATTATTTCGGTTGGTAAGAACAACTACGGGCACCCGAGCGAGCGTGTTTTAAATTCGCTCTTAAAGGCCTGCGACGAAATTTATACAACTGAACAAAATGGCTGCGTAGAGCTTTATATAGACGACAAAATAAGAGTAGAAACGGTAAGGTAGGCAAAATGGCAAACAGTGTTAACAAAAATGTATATCTTTTTCATGGGCAGGAAAATTTTCTTAGAGAAGCAGCGGTAAAAGCGGCGGTTAATGGCGTGCCGCTTAACATACCTGAACTTAACTATATGGTATTAGATGAAAAAACGCCCGCTAATGACATCATAGTCGCATGTGAGACACTGCCTGTAATGGATGAATCCAGGGTCATCTTGGTTAAGGATTCGCCCTGTTTTTCAGGCGATACTTCTGGTGCCGCTAAGTTAAGCGAATATCTGCCGAAGATACCTATAAGCACGGTGCTTATATTTGAGTTGACATATAGCGCAGACACCCGAAAAAAATTGGTGAAGGCAATTCTTAATGCCGGAAAAGTAGAACACTTTAAGAAACTAAAAGGGTATGAAACGGTAAGCTACCTTACAAAGGATCCTGAAATAAACATAGACAGGGATGCAGCCCATCTCCTGGTGGAATATGTAGGCAGCGACCTGTTGAATGTGCTTGGTGAAATAGAAAAACTGCGTTTTATCGTTGGTAAAAACAAGATAAAGGTTGCAGATATAAAAAAGTATGTAAATTATGGTGTAGACTACGAAGTTTTTTTGCTTCACGGATATTTTATGAAAAAAGATATGAAAAATATGAAAAGGCTTTTTGATAAGATTTTAGATGAAGAAAGAAGCCCTTTTTCGATAATAGGTTTAATAGCGGCTAAGTTTAGGACCCTTCATATGGTGAAAAGCCTGTTAAACTTAGATTGCAGTGCAGAAAGAATAGTCTCTTTAACGGGCCTATCACAGTTTGAAGTGAAAAATGCGCTTTTAGATGTAAAAAATTTTTCAAGCAGAGATATTAAAGATGCGTTTACCAGCCTTGCGGATTTAGAAGTTTCACAAAAAAAAGGCGAAGCGTCTTTTGATTTATCAACGTTTGAAACGCTCTGCCGGATATACAAAGTTTTCTAGTAATTATTGGCAAAACAAAAAAGCCCTGAAAGTGACTTAAAAGAGCTTTTTCAAAATCAAATTAAAAACCGCTTAGGGTGAAAAGCTGTTTTTAAAGTTTTAATTTGGCTTTAAGCTTGCGCTTTGTTTAAAGCCTTGGCCATTCTGCTTTTTTTACGGTTAGCTTTGTTTTTGTGTATAACGCCTTTTTTTGCGGCTTTGTCTACAGCACTTACTGTATCACGCAAAAGTTCTTTGGCAATTGGATCGTCTGACTTAACAGCAACGTCAAAATTTTTAAGCCTTGTCTTTAAATTGGTTTTAACGGCGCGGTTTTTAAGCGTTCTTTTCTCAATTGTCAATACACGCTTTTTAGCAGATTTTATATTAGGCATTTTCTTCACCCCCGGTTGTATTTTAAACATTAGGATTGTATCATAAATAAAAAACTAATGCAAGCAAATATTTATTTTTCCCCGAATTTTTATTGCTTTAATGGGAATAGAAATAGTATTGTCAATATAAATATTTTAAAAAAAGTTGAAGTTTTTTTAAAAATGTAATAAAATAGGTTCCTAATTGTAAGAAAATGAGTTGTAACAAGTAAGGGAGGTCTATGAATGGGAGCTACTGTAAAAAATATGATAGGTAGTATTGTCTTTTCGGAAGAAGTTCTTGCTAACCTTGCAGGGTTGGCGGCGATGGAGTGCTACGGTATAGTTGGTATGGCCTCAAAAACTGCTATGGACGGTATTGTGCAACTTTTTAAAGGGGAAAACTTGTCCAAAGGCGTAAAAGTATCAGTTGACGGGAATAATTTATCGATTCATCTATACATTGCCGTTAAGTATGGGGTATCAATGCCTGCTGTCGCAGAGAATGTCGTTGATACTGTTAAGTATAAAGTCGAAAAACTTACAGGCCTTAGTGTTGCTAATTTAGATGTAACTATAAGCGACATAAGGTTATAAGGGGGCAAAAATAGTTTGGAAGAATATAAAATTACCGGAGAGATGCTTCGGGATATGATTTTATCTGCAGCTTCTCTGTTAGAAGAAAATAAAGAGGCACTAAATTCATTGAATGTCTTTCCTGTGCCCGACGGAGACACCGGAACTAATATGACTTTAACAATGATGTCTGCAGTAAAGGAGATAAACAGTGTAACTGACGTTACAGTACATAACGTCGCGCAGGCACTGGCTTTAGGCTCTTTAAAAGGCGCAAGAGGGAACTCAGGTGTTATTTTATCGCAGCTGTTTAGAGGGTTTACGCAAGCCTGTACCGGGCTTAACGATATGACTACAGCAGATTTTGCAGCCGGTCTTAGGCTGGGTGTCGAATGTGCGTATAAGGCGGTCATGAAGCCAAAGGAAGGCACGATATTAACGGTAGCACGTTCCATGGCAGACGCTGCTGTTGAAAGCGAAGATGAAGGTGTCCTTAATCTGCTTGACAATGTGCTTAGAGAAGGGGAGAAGACCCTTATAAAAACACCGGATATGCTTTCTGTTTTAAAAGAGGCGGGAGTTGTAGATGCTGGCGGCAAGGGCTTGCTAATTATATATAGCGGTTATAAAGCTGCTCTTAACGGCAACCAGATAAGTATAGACTTTGAAAGCATGGCTCCGCAGAATAACGAAGTTGTCGAAAGCAGTAATGCAGAAATAGAATTTGGATATTGCACAGAATTTTTTATAAAACAATTAAGACAAGGAATTAAATTAAAAGATGTAGACGATTTCAGGGAAAAGCTTTCTAATATTGGGGACTGCGTCTTAGTTGTTGGGGATTTGATGCTGGTTAAGGTGCATGTACATACGAATGAACCGGATAAAGCATTGAACGAAGCTCTTAAGTTGGGGTCCTTATCGGGGATCAAGATAGACAACATGAGAGAACAGCACAATGAAATAATAGGCGATTTCAAGAAAAAAGAAAAAGAAATCCCTCAAAAAGACATAGCAGTAGTTTCTATTGCTGCCGGAGAGGGAATATGCGCTATTTTAAAGGAGCTAGGTGTAGACTTACTAGTTGAAGGCGGCCAGACCATGAATCCAAGCGCACATGATATAGCAACAGCAGTAGATAGCGTACCGTCGCAAAACGTTATTATTTTACCTAATAATAAAAATATTATATTAGCCGCGACACAGGCAAAATCGCTGACCGGTAAAAATATTGAGGTGGTTCCGTCAAAATCCATTCCGCAGGGAATAAGTGCTATGATGGCGTTTAATCCGGAATTAAAACTTGACGAGAACGCAGAAAAGATGACTAAGGCCTTAAGCAATGTAAAAACTGGCGTCGTTACACAGGCGATAAGAGACAGTGGTATGAACGGCCGGGATATAAAAAAGGATGAATTTATAGGCATATTTGAATCTAAGATCGTCGTCAATAAACCGGAATTAGACAGTATACCTACAGAGCTGCTATCGCAAATGGTAGACGAAGATGATTGTGTGATAACCGGATTCTTCGGTGAAAACGTTAATGAAGATGACGCAAAAGAGCTTTTAGAAGAGATACAGGATAAGTTCCCGGATTGCGATGTCGATATGCAATGCGGCGGCCAGCCTGTATATATGTACATATTTGCTGTAGAATAAAATTTTTAAAAAACCGGCATTTTAGCCGGTTTTTTAAAAGGCAACGAAAGAGCAAAAGGAGTTATATAAATGCCAGACCTTTTAAATCTAACTGGTATTGGGCCAAAGACTATAACGCTTTTAAAAAAACTGAATATCTTTTCAGTTGAAGACCTCGTTTATTTTTTGCCAAGAGATTATACAGATTTAAAACAAAAAACGCCGATATTTTTTTTAAAAGATTCTGATACGGTTTTGCTTAATGCGTCTTTAATAGACGTATCTTTAAACCGTATCCGCAAAAACTTAAATATACTTAAGTTAAAAGTTTCAGATGGATCTTCATTTGCCAATGTTTACTATTTTAACCAGGCATATTTAAAAGACAGGTTTAAAACTGGAGATAAGATATGCGTTTTAGGTAAAGTCAAGCGTACTAACTTTGAAATAAGATTAGATAATCCGGAGATAATATCAAACAGCGAAAATTTATTTGATATACTGCCGATATATCGGTTGACAGCAGGGCTGACACAAAAAAAGATGCGTGAGCTTATTTTAAACGCACTTAAGAAATATGAAGTTAAAGACGATATGTTTTCTGATAAAACGCGTAAAGAATACGGGCTAAGTAAGCGTAAAGAGGCATTTTTCAACGTGCATTTTCCAAAAGACAAGGAAATGCTTGCTCTAGCTAAAAGAAGGCTTTTATTTGAGGACTTAATGCTATTTAATGCCTTTTTATATAAGGTCAGCAGTGAAAATAAAAGTGAGGACTTTATAAAAGTTAATACAGACGGTGCACTTTGTGAATTTTTTTCGCTGTTGCCTTATGAACCAACGTCTGCCCAAAGGCGCATCTGTGGCGAGATTTGCGAAGACATGCAAACAAAGCGTATGGAGCGACTGATTCAGGGCGATGTTGGCTGCGGCAAGACCATGATCGCATTTTTTGCTATGTACCTGCTTGTAAGGCAGGGCTACATGGCTGCAATGATGGCACCAACTGAGGTACTCTCAAGGCAGCACTACGAAGAGGCGAAAAAGCTGTTTGAAAGCAAAAATATAAGAATAGAGCTGCTTGTAGGATCTATGAGTGCATCTGAAAAAAAAGAAGTAAAGGAGCGTATAAACAAAGGAGAGGCAGATTTAGTATTTGGTACGCATGCGCTGTTTTATGAAAACGTGGTTCCGCCGAATTTAGGTTTGGTTATAGCTGATGAGCAGCACCGTTTCGGGGTGTCGCAGCGTGCGGCATTTGAGGCTAAAGGTACCCCGCATGTAATGATCATGTCAGCTACGCCGATACCAAGGACGCTTGCAATGGTGCTTTATAAGAACTTGGATATTTCTATAGTAGATGAAATGCCTCCTTTAAGAAAAAAAGTAAAAACTTTTATAGTAAGCGAGCAAAAGCGTCTTGATATGTATGGCTACATAAAAAAAAGCATAGTGGATGGCTCGCAGTGTTATGTGGTCTGCCCGCTTATAGAAGAAAACGAGGATTTCCCAAAAAGGAGTGCAGCTGACGTACTGGCTGAACTTTCTAAAATCTTTCCTAAAGGAAGCGTTGCTATGCTGCATGGGAAGTTGAGCGCAAAGAAAAAACAGGAGATAATAAACGGATTTTATTCTGGTGAAATAAAAGTCTTAGTGGCGACGACAGTTGTTGAAGTTGGCGTAAATGTTCCAAACGCTACTATAATGGTCATAGAAAACGCTGAGATGTTCGGGTTGTCTACTTTGCACCAATTAAGAGGAAGAGTAGGTAGGGGAGAAAAAGAATCCTTTTGCTTTTTAGTAACAGAAGCAGATACAGGCCCTGCATATGAGAGATTAAGTATGCTGGTCAGTTCAAACGATGGATTTTTAATAGCGCAAAAAGACCTTGAGATGAGAGGGCCTGGAGAGTTTCTTGGCAGCAGGCAAAATGGGACAGGCGATCTATACATGACTCATTTGATTAAAGACATGCGTATTTTAAATGAGACTCAAGAAGCATATATGAAGATGCTTGAAAACGGCGACAGCGAAGAAATAATGCGTATTGAGAATGCAGCAGAAGAGAGGTTTGCCGATAAATTTGACAAAGTTACATTAAATTAAAAAATTAAATTTATTTAATATTAGTTTAAAAACCAAAAATCTTTTTAAAAAAGATTTTTGGTTTTTTTATGGAAAAAGTTTAATTATTTGCCAGTTTATTATTTTTATTACTGGTTAAATTATTAATGCACACACAACCATCAAAAGGAGGTGAAAAAGATGGCAAAAGGAAAAGCAGCAGTTCCGGAAGCAAAACAGTACTTAAATAACATGAAGTATGAAATTGCTACTGAACTCGGTGTTAATTTAAAGCAGGGTTACAATGGTGATTTAACAGCAAAACAGAATGGTTCAGTTGGTGGAGAAATGGTAAAGAGAATGATCCAGCAGGCTGAAAATTCAATGCCTAATCAGTAACTATATATATGTTTATTAAAAGCATATTTAAAAAAATGGAGGTGAAATAAATGAATCAGCAGGGTTCTAATCAGCAGAACACTAATCAGAGTTCCAACAGCAGCAACAATAGCTCCAAGAAAAAGTTAGGTAACATGAAATATGAAATAGCTAACGAACTTGGTGTTAATTTAAAGCAGGGTTACAACGGAGATCTTACATCACGTGAAGCTGGATATGTTGGCGGATACATGGTTAAGAGAATGATTGAGCAGGTCGAACGGTCTATGTCGGGCCAGTAAAATCTTTTTAGTTGAGATATGATTATAAAAAGGCGAAGCGCTTAAAATAAGAAGTGACTTTGCCTTTTATTATGCCGCAAAATAGGTATTTAAAGCTAGATTTGTGGGCCCTTATATGTTATAATTTTTAAAAATAATTTTAAGAAATTTAAAGCAAACATAGCTTTAGGGGTTTTAAGGAGTAAATGTAATGAAGATATCCTCAATATTTAAGCAAAATAAAACAATTTTTTCACTTGAGGTGTTTCCGCCAAAAAAAACGAGCCCGATAAATACTATTTACGATACTTTAGATAAATTAAAAGATTTGGATCCGGATTTTATAAGTGTGACATACGGTGCCGGAGGCAATATTGCAGATACATCGACATGCGATATAGCTTCTGACATAAAGAAGATATATAATATAGAGCCGCTTGCACATCTAACTTGCGTAAACAGCACAAAAGAGGAAGTAAAGATAAATTTAGACAGGCTAAATAACTGCGGAATAGAAAACATAATGGCGCTAAGAGGAGACGTAAATCCGAATGTAGAGCCTAAAAAAGATTTTAAATATGCAAGTGAACTCGTTGCCTTTATTAAGCAAAACGGGGATTTCAATATATCCGGGGCATGTTATCCTGAAGGGCATGTAGAAGCCAAAAATCTTAAGGGAGATATTTTAAACCTTAAGAAAAAGGTTGATACCGGAGTATCGCATCTTATTTCGCAGCTTTTTTTCGATAATAAATTTTTCTACGATTTTGTAAGAAGGGCGAAAAACGCCGGTATAAACGTACCGATAGAAGCAGGTATAATGCCGGTCGTTAACAAAAAGCAGATAGAACGTATGGTCACTCTTTGCGGAGCCAGCCTTCCTCCTAAATTTACTAAGATGATGCAAAGATACGAGTACCATGAGGAGGCTCTTCGCGACGCGGGTATAGCATATGCTATAGAACAGATAGTAGACCTGCTGTCACACGATGTAGATGGGATACACCTTTATACCATGAACAACGCAAATATTGCAAAGAGGATAAGTGAAAGCGTACATAGTTTAATAAAAGCTAAGAGCTAAAAGGAGGATGTTTTGATAAATATACTCTCAATTGACAAAGAAGAGGCTTGCCGTTATTTAGGGTATAAAGGCCAGCCATCTGAGCAGGTTTTAAACGCCCTTATCGAGAGTGAACAAAGGCTGCTTTCTGTTATTGCACCAAGGTATATTTATTCATCTTTCGATATAAACAGAGTTGAAAAAGGGGTAAAGCTAAGAGGCACCGGCTTAGTTTTAACTGGGAAAGATATTTTAAAGCATCTGGAAGGGTCCCAAAAAGCCGTTATATTATCTGCGACAATAGGAGCAAATGTAGATGCGGTTTTACGGGCGGCAGAAATAAGCGATATTGCAAGTGCTGTTATGATGGATGCGCTTGCGTCTTCGGCTATTGAACAAGTCGTTGATAAAGTTGAAGAAAAGATTAAAGACGAATTTTATAAGTATAAATTAACCAGCAGGTTCTCTCCTGGATATGGGGATTTGCCTTTAAATATACAGGAAAAACTTTTAGATGTGCTTAATGCGCCTAAAAGGATAGGGCTTTGCGTCAATGACAAAAATATGCTGACTCCGATAAAGTCTGTAACAGCGGTAATGGGCTTATATCTCGGGGAGACAAAAGAAGGAAGCTCGCCATGTGAAAGGTGCAATTTGGCCGGCAACTGCCCATATAGAAAAAGAGGAGAGTATTGTGGAATTTAAAAAACTTTTAAATAAAAAATTTATTTATTTAGACGGCGCAATGGGCACCCTGCTTTTAAAAAGCGGTTTAAAGCTGGGTGAAATACCAGAAGTACTAAACATAACACATGATAAGCTTATATCAGATATTCACTTAAGTTACGTAAAAAGCGGCGCGGATATAATATATACGAATACATTCGGTGCAAACAGGCTTAAATTAAAAGACAGCGGTTATAGCGTAGACAAGATAGTTAAAGCAGCTGTCAAAAACGCACGGACCGCCTGTGGCAAAGATACGCTCGTTGCACAGGATATAGGCCCGATAGGCAAGCTTTTAGAGCCTACCGGCAGTTTGACTTTTGAAGAAGCATACGACATATTTGCCGAGCAGGTTAGGGCCGGAGAAGATGCTGATTTAATAGTCATAGAGACTATGGCAGATATATACGAGGCTAAGGCCGCCGTTCTTGCCGCTAAGGAAAATAGTACAAGGCCGGTCCTTGTAACTATGACATTTGAAAAAAATATGCGTACTTATACCGTGTGTTCTATTATGGATATGGTTTTAGCGATAGGCTCGCTCGGGCCGGATGCTATAGGCATAAATTGTTCTCTTGGGCCAAAGGAGATATACCCTTTGGTTAAAGAGCTAAGTTCTCTAACCGATCTTCCTATAATAGTCAAGCCTAACGCAGACCTCCCAGACCTTGACAACAATCAGTATAATATCACCGCCGAGGAATTTAGCGACTATATTCACGCTTTAGTTCCGTTTGGCATAAAGTTTGCGGGAGGATGCTGCGGCACTACACCTGAATATATAAAGCTCATTAAACAAAAGCTTGAAAAAGAAAATAAAGTAAAAATCAAAAAAGAGAGTTTTTCTGCCGTTTGTTCGCATGGGAAGACTGTTATAATAGATAAATCCAGGATAATAGGCGAGCGCATAAACCCGACAGGCAAGAAGCTGTTTAAAGAGGCTCTTAAAAACGGTGATATAGACTATATTTTAGGACAGGCCATCGAACAGGTTAAAGCCGGTGCGGATATTTTAGACGTAAATGTAGGTATGCCTGATATAGACGAAAAAGCGACGATGGTCAAAGTCGTTAAGGCTGTTCAAAGTGTTGTAGACGTTCCGCTTCAGATAGATTCATCAGACCCTGAAGTCCTCGAGGCAGCGCTTAGGGTATACTGTGGCAAGCCGATTGTAAATTCCGTTAACGGAGAGGAGAAATCTTTAAATACTATATTGCCGCTTGTTAAAAAGTATGGGGCCGCAGTTGTAGGGCTAACCCTTGACGAAAACGGAATACCAAAGGAAGCAGACAAAAGGTTTGAAATAGCAAAGAAGATTTTGAATAAAGCGGCTGAATTAGGCATTAAGAAAGAGGATGTATTTATAGATTGTTTGACACTGACGGTTTCAGCAGAGCCAGGTAGTGCAGTTATAACTTTGGATGCCCTAAAAAGGGTAAAAGAGGAATTAAAGTTAAATACAGTCCTTGGAGTATCTAACATTTCATTTGGGCTGCCTGAACGCGAAAAGATAAATGCAACGTTTTTAACTATGGCTCTTAACGCAGGGCTGACTCTTCCTATCATTAACCCGAATATAGAGTGCATGACAGGGTCGGTCATTGCTTATAACCTCCTTACAGGTAAAGACGAAAATGCCAGTGAGTTCATATCTAAATATGGGAATAATATTCCTGCTAAGCCAGAGGTTAAGCAAGCAGGTTGCGCCGATATATTCTATGCAATTGAAAACGGGCTTAAAAACGAAGGGGCGCTAATTGTTAAAAACCTCCTTTTGGAAAAAGATCCTATGGAGATAATAAACGAATACATAATCCCGGCTCTTGATACAGTTGGAGACAGATATGAAAAAGGTGAGATATTTTTACCGCAGCTCATAATGTCTGCCGAAGTCGTTAAATCGGCTTTTGAGATAATTAAGACAAGGCTAATAAAAGACGACAAAGCCTCGGTAGACAACGGCAAGATAGTACTTGCGACTGTTAAAGGGGATATACATGATATAGGGAAAAACATCGTAAAAGTGCTTTTGCAAAACTACGGTTATAAAGTCATAGATTTAGGCAAGGATGTAGAAGTAGAAGCTATTGTACAAACCGCTAAAAGCGAAAAGGCACCGTTAGTTGGGTTGAGTGCTCTTATGACAACCACACTTAAAAGCATGGAAGAAACTATCGCTATGATAAAAAATGAAGGCCTTAATTGCAAAGTTATGGTGGGAGGAGCGGTACTGACTCCGGAATACGCCAAAAAGATAGGCGCAGATTTTTACGCAAAGGACGCAAAGGGAGCGGTCGATATATCTAAAAGCGTATTTAAAAGATAAGTTTTATGCTGCCATTTTTAAAAATACCGTTCATAACCTCGGAAAAATTTTCATAAAATTGAAAATGAAGAGGGGGAATTTAGAAATGGTGAAAACAATGGTCGGCAAAAGTGTAACAAAAGGTAAGACTCAAGGGGCAGACAAATATTTTAAGTGCATGTTGCTTTCTTCACTTCGGTCAGCGATTTTAGCTACTATCTTTACGATCGCGCTGATACTTATATTCGCCCTGATACTTAAAAACGGTGGGATCTCCGAAAATTCGATACCTTTGATAAACCAGATAATAAAAATATCAAGTGTAGTTTTAGCAGCGATTTTAAACGTAATTAAAGTTAAGGAAAAATTCTTTTTAGCTGGTGCTCTTGCAGGCGTTATGTACGTCTTGATAGGGTTTTTAACTTTTTCACTTATAGAAGGCAACATGGGGAGTTTTCTGGCGCTCTTGTCAGATGCACTTATGGCAGCTTTAATAGGCGCTATCGCAGCTATAATATTTTCACAATTCAAGCGCAAGAAATAAAATACACTTGAAAATACGGGCTAGAGGTTATATAATAACTTACGTAAATTGTTTACGGAGGAAGTCTTATGCAGCATATTAAAATAGCTAAAAAAGGTACGCTTAATTGCAATTTAAAAAATACAGGCTGTGGAGAATGTCAGGTTTCTTGCCAGTCTGCTTGCAAAACATCTTGCACTGTTGCTAACCAAAAGTGTGAGAACAAAAAATAATGGTATTTAAAAATTTAAATGAAAGGCAGTAATTATACCTAAAATTACTGCTTTTTTAATATGTATGGGGAAAAAACATTGATACACGCATTTACATTAAGAGGAAAAAATTACGTATTAGACGTTGAAAGCGGAACAATCTTAATGCCAGATCCTTTAAGTTTTAAAGTGCTTCTGGCGCTTGAAAAAGGAGAAGATGTAAATTTACTTTCGATTGAAAAAGAAATTTTAGATAGTATACTGGCTGAAATCAAGGAGCTCAAAAAAGCGGGCATGCTTTTCACACCTGCTCCTAATATCGAAGAAAAACGGGAATATGGTTTAAAGGCGCTTTGCCTTAACATGGCGCACGACTGTAATCTTCGCTGTACCTATTGTTTCGGAGATAAAGGTGCATTTGGCGGCGAGAGAAAGAAGATGAGCGTAGATATAGCAAAAAGGGCGCTATTGATGCTCGCTCAAAAAAGCGGCAAGAGGAAGAATTTAGAGGTAGATTTTTTTGGCGGGGAACCGCTTATAAATTTTGAAGCTGTAAAAGAAGCGGTTGTTTATGGCAGGCAGCTTGAAAAAGAGTACGATAAGAATTTCCGCTTTACCATAACTACGAACGCATATAGCTTCCCAGAAGAATATATGGATTTTTTGAATAAAGAGATGAAAAACGTCGTGATAAGCGTAGACGGAAGGAAACAGACTCACGACCGACTTAGAAAAACGGTTTCCGGCGGCGGAAGCTATGATAAAGTTATTGAGAACGCAATGAAATTTGTTAAAAAACGCGGGGAAGGCGAGCATTATATAAGAGGTACGTTTACTTCTAATAACCTTGATTTTTCGGCAGATGTAACGGACCTTGTAGACAAGGGGTTTAAACAGATATCGATAGAACCGGTGGTAACGGTAGGATCTCTTGCTATAACAAAGGAAATGCTGCCCCAAATCATGGATGAATACGAAAAGCTGTTTGATTTGCTAAGAGAGTATAAAGATACGGAAAAATGGTTTAATTTTTTCCATTTTATGATAGACTTAGATGCAGGCCCATGTCTTAATAAGCGTATCCGCGGCTGCGGCGCCGGCAGAGAATATGTTGCAATTTCACCAGACGGGGACATTTATCCTTGTCATCAGTTTGTCGGCAAAAGCGAATTTTTGATGGGCAATATATTTTATGGTATCATAGATAAAGATATTGCTAAAAAATTTAGCAGTGTAAATGTATTTGAAAAAGAAGACTGCTCAAAATGCTTTGCAAAATACTATTGCAGCGGCGGATGTGCGGCAAATTCATATAATATAACGGGAGATTTAAAGAAAAACGTTGATATAAGCTGTGAAATGGAGAGAAAACGGGTTGAACTTTCTATAGCTCTTGCGCTTGACAAGTAAAGGCAGGAAAGTTGTTGTTCAGGGGAAAAAGGGGACTTTTTTATGCGTCCTAACGGAAAGGCAAAAAAGATAGTTTTGTTCTCGCTGATATTATTAGCCGGTGCTATGGCTCTTTATGCCCTTTTTGTGGTTTCTTGTTCGGTAAGCGCATTTAACCAGCTAAGCGAAGGCAACTACCATGAAGCTTTACTGACGTTTAATAAGATACCTGATTTGACTCAGGATATCAGCTTAGGCCGGAAATTTGCTCAGGCAGGCGATCTGATGGAGCAAGGCGAGTATGATGAAAGCAGGGAACTGTTTGAAGAACTTGGGAATTTCAATGGAGCTAGCCTCCTTTTCAAAGAGATAAATTATAGGCAGGCAAAGGACAAGCTGTTAGAAGAAGACTACACAACCGCGATAGATATGCTTTTAGATCTTGGAAATTATATGGACAGCGAAGAGTTGCTTAATTACGCCAAGAAAAATATTTACGAAAAAGCGGTTGATTATTATGAAAACGGGCAAATAACTATTTCTGCTGCATTGTTTGAAAAAATTGAAGATTATGAAGATGCAGGTAAGTATAGGATACTTGCCAATCCAAAGAGTTTAGATGAGCTTCTTAGTATTTTAGATTATGAAGATGCCAAGGAAGTTTTGCTAAAAAGCAAGTATTTTGATGATTATTTAAGCGGTACATGGAGCGGCTCTAAATATTCGCTTACAGCTAAAATCGAATCGGGTGTTTTGGTTATAGAACATAATTTCCCTATAGAATCTAGAGAAGATTATGTTATTAAAGACGGGTACTTATGCAGTTACGAAGGGGGCACGGCAGAGAAATTTTTAGGGTTTTCGATTGATAGCAAAGACAAGATATACGTAACGATTGTAAGTACAGGGAAAAAAGTAACATTAAAAAGGCAATAAAAAGTTTATATAAGAAAGGCATATTTTAAAAAGGGCAAAAACGTGGTAATAGATTTTCATACACATGCATTTTCAACAAAGGTAGTAAATAAGGCTATAAGTTCACTAAGCAAAAAAGCGGCACTCATACCGTATTTTGACGGAACGCTTGCCGGCCTTAAAAATCAGATGAAAATTGACGGCGTAGATATGTGCGTCGTGCTTAATATCGTAACGAATCCAAAAAGCCAGCGTGTAGTCAATGATTTTGCTATTGAAGTTAACAATATGCCGGAATTTTTCGGATTCGGTTCTGTTCATCCGGATGCACCGGATGCGCTTGATGAAATAGATTATATATGCGACATGGGTATAAAAGGGGTAAAGCTTCATCCGCAGTACCAGAATTTTTACGTAGACGATAAAAAGATGATTAAGATATACGAGAAGCTGGCTAAAAAAGGGCTTATAGTAACATTCCATGCAGGAGACGATATTGGTTTTTTCGGGGCAAAAAACTTCTTGCCGAAAAATTTTTTAAATATTATGGGAGCGCTTGAAGGTGCAAAGGTAGTTCTTGCGCACTACGGCTCTTTCAATATGCTTGATGAAGTTGAAAAGCTCTTGGTAGACAAAAACGTATACTTTGATACATCTTATAGCTACGGGGCAATGTTTAAGGACCAAATAGAGCGTATAATTAAAAACCACGGGGCAGAAAGGATGCTTTTTGGCAGCGACATGCCGTGGAGCAGCTTTGAACATGAAAAATTCGTTATTGAATGTCTTGATTTAACTAAGGAACAAAAAGATAATATATTTTATAAAAACGCAAAAGAGCTTCTTCATATATGAGGAAGCCCTTTTAATTTTAGGATTGCGGAGCGTATTTTTCTATAAGTTTATTTACCCATAATTTATTTGGGCCTTCGATTATGGAAAACGGTTCGCCAGATTCTAATTCTTCTTCTTTAAACATAAGGAGCTTAACATTTTTTCTGGGTGTAGCTGAAGTAACCTCAAGATAGAAAAGCGCATATGGGGCATATCCGTCTTTATATGCTATTAAGTTTATTTCGCCCCACGGTTTTGTAATCGAAGAATCAAACCTATCATCTAGGACTACCGGAACGCTTATTTCAGGAGTGTTGCCATCTTCGTCTGTCGTATAATATTTTCCGGTCTCGATGATATATACTTTGGCTAAGGGTATTGGTGTTTCACTGTATCCGTCTACAACAGTAAAACTTACTGTGGCGGTCTGAGTTGTCTTAAATACCGACAGGCTGTCGGTATCCAGAGGGATTACGGATGTTAAAAGAATGGAGGATGTAAGCAGCATAATGCATACTATTGCCGTAAAAATATATGTTTTTTTATTTAGGTTTTGCATATGTTTTGTCCCTTTCACAGTAATTTATATGCTTAAAAAGGTTTAAAATTTACAATTAATAAATGGAATTTATTAAGGTTGAATGATATTATGTATAAGAGGAATTAATAATAATCTATATTTTGTCATTTACTAGATTTTTTGTTTAGGTTATAATTATTAAAATACTTAGAAGTTAAGGGGTTTTAAATGGACACTTTTAGAAGAAGCCTCCGTCATAAAAAAAGGCACAGGCTAAGAAATGTGTTTAGAAAAATTTCGAGCTTTATGTATAAGGTGCGCAGACTCTTTAAAGCTCTTTATAAATTGGCGTATAGATTTGTTAAGACTCACCTTCTTATCAGCGCAGGTGCTTTTGTCGTCTTTATCGGCATAATAGTTGGGATGGTATTTTTATTCGGCGGTACTGCCAACACCGGTGCAAACGTGGATGAAGATACTCTGAATGGCCTTACTGGAGAAGGCCTTACAGACGACGAATATTATACTTCTGATGATGTACTGGACCAAAACGTTATTGGCGTAATCATGGAAGAGATGACGAGTGATAAGGCAAAGATAATAATACAGGGTTTAGAAGAGCTCTCAAACGAGGCGATTGGAGCCGGGCAGATAACATCAGTGCGTTTTTACGATGCATCACAAGACAAAAACCAACAGATGCAGTATTTAAGGAGCATGATAAATTCTGGAGTTAAAGTTGTCATTTTATATATGAGCGACGAAGAGACTTTTAAGACAATGGCGAGCTTAGCTAAAGATTCTGATATCTACGTCGTCTCAATAGACGCGCCAGTAAAGAGCGGATATGATGTAAACATAGTATCAGACTTAGGTAACTACGGAAAGCAGTCCGCACAGGTGATTATAAGCAACGCGCAAAGCGGAAATATGCTTCCGATAGTAGAAAACGATATTTCAGAAATTGGGCAAAAGCGCCTTAATAATATACTTAATCTGTCAACATCCTCTGAGCGGATTAAGTTACCCCAGGTGTCTACAACGGCAAATAATGCTGCTAGCGACTTTAATTCGGCTTTGACAAGCGCTGAAGGGGAGCAGCCAAAAACTGCAGAAATTATAATTTCAGGTATAAGTATTTCAAAACAGGTTTTAAATGCAGCCATAAATGCGAACAAACTTCCCCGTGTATTTGTCGGCGGCGCATCTGCAGGATTTATAAAGCTTTGGTATACTCTTAAAACAAGCGGCGTTTCTGTAACGACAATGGATGAGACAACACAGCAAAATGTAACTATAACGCTTACCCAAGGCGCAGATAACCTGATTTTTGCAGAAATAGCGCCTCAGGCAAGCGGAGATGCAGCCTTAAGGTTTGCGCTGAGGTTTGCACAGGGGAAAATATTAAAGGCAGATGTGCTTGAAGATAATACGTACTACTTAAACGAATTTACACTGATAGACGATAATACACTTTCTACCTACTATGAGATGGTAAAGGATAAAGACGATTCTTATATGCTAACTAACAGCGTAGACGATGGAACCGTGGATTCATTTTTCGAAGATGCACCGGAGGCAAGTGCCCAGCAGTCTATGGATCCGTCGCTTATGCAGGATTAATAAATAAAAAAAAGCCGCTTTTAAAAGAGGCGGCTTTTTTAATGTTAAAGTTGCAAACATCCTCTTTTAAATGATATATTATTAATAACCGAAAGACTTCGGAGGTAACATGGGATATAAGGCTTTATACAGAGTGTGGCGCCCAAAAACTTTTGCAGAGTTAAAAGGGCAGGACCATATTACAGAAATTTTAAAAAATCAAATAAAACAAGAAAAAATTGCACATGCATACCTGTTTTCAGGGCCTAGGGGAACTGGCAAGACGAGCGTTGCAAAGATATTCGCGCGGGCTGTTAATTGTAAAAATCCGGTAGACGGCGAACCGTGCGGCGAATGTGAAAGCTGTAAAGAAATATTAAACGAAAACAGTATAGATGTGATTGAAATAGATGCCGCATCCAATAACGGCGTTGAAAATATACGCGACATTCGCGAAAATGTAAACCTGCTGCCTGCGGGAAGCAAGTTTAAAGTCTATATAGTAGACGAAGTGCACATGCTGACGATTCAGGCGTTTAATGCATTGTTAAAGACGCTGGAAGAACCGCCCGCGCACATTATTTTCATACTTGCAACGACGGACTTACAGCGCGTCCCGGCAACTATTTTATCCCGCTGCCAGCGGTTCGATTTTAAACGCATCGGCAAAAACGAGATAGTTAACCTTTTATCTAAAATAGCTTTAAAAGAAGGAATAAGTGTTGAAGATTCTGCATTATCTTATATAGCCCAGTCCGCAGAAGGAGGGCTAAGGGATGCTATTTCGCTTTTAGACCAGGTCAGCGCTTATGAAGGCGGAGTCACCATAAAAAATGTCGAAAAGGTACTGGGGGCAACGGATTCTTTAAAGATAATCAAAATAGCCAAAGCAACGGCCAATTACGATATGAAGGGTACCCTTTTGGCAGTACAGGATTTGCATGCGTCCGGTGCGGATATGGGCGTCTTGTTTAAGGATTTGGTATGCGTATTCAGGGACATGTATACTCTAAGCTTTATATCGGACGATATAGATTTAAAGTTTATCGGTGAGGACGTAAAGGAGCTAAAAAAGGCCGGGGCCAATATGGGCAAGGAAGCTCTTTTGAGGACAATAGACATATTGCTTTCAAAGGAAAAGGATTTGCGGTATGCTTTTTCACCGGAGATATTGATACAGACGGCCCTTTTATCGGCCATGTCGCCGGAAGATAAAAAGCAGGAAAACATATCCGAGAGGATAGACAAACTTGAAAGCGTATATAAAAATATACAAAAGGACAGTAAAAATACTGAAGTAACTGAAAGTAAAAAAGAGGTGAAACCTCTAAAAACGATAGATATTGATAAAACGGTATCCCCGTTGAAGATAAAAGAAGATTTAAAGGCAAAAGAGACTTTTAAGGAACATGAAACGCCAAAAACCGGTAATGTCGAGTGGGAGTCTTTAGTAAAGGCGAGTAAGAGCAAAGCGGCGTTTTTATATGAGCATTTTTTAAGGCTTAGATTTATAAGTGAAGATAAAGATGTTATTTGCTTAAGCTGCCCGGAGAAAAGCTCTATTTCAGCAGACATACTTTTAAGCTCTGCGGCAAAAGATGTGATAAAGAAATTAACTAAAGAATTTTACGGACGGGATATGTCACTTATCATTAAAGTAGATAAAGAACAGGCGGCTTTTGATTTTACAGACGATACAATTGAGATAATATAAAAAATTGGGAGGATTTTCTATGAAAAAAGGATACGGCGGCGGCTTCGGAGGCGGAATGAACATGCAGCAGATGGTAGCACAAGCGCAGAAAATGCAGCAGGATATGGCAAAGGCGCAGGAGAGCTTAAAAGAAGAGGAAGTAACCTCAACGGTTGGCGGAGGTACTATCACAGTTAGTGCAACTGCCGATAAGGCGATAAAGAGCATTGAAATAAAGCCGGAAGTGGTTGACCCAGACGACGTAGAAATGCTTCAGGATTTAGTTTTAGCCGCAGTTAATGAGGCGCTTAATCTGGCGGAGAGCAAAAGCCGCGAGATAATGGGAAAGGTTACGGGCGGAGTAAACGTGCCGGGGTTATTTTAATTAATGCAGCATAAATTAGAGCCGCTTGTACGCCTGGCGAGCAGGTTTGAACGTCTGCCGGGCATCGGGCCGAAAACTGCCAGAAGGCTTGCATATTTTATGATACATATGCCCAAAGATGAAGTTGAAGGGTTTGCACGTGATATGGTCGCAAGTAAAGAGGCAATACACGAATGTACTATATGCGGCAACTTAACTGACAGGCAAAATTGCTATATCTGCGATGACAGTTTAAGGGACAAAGGTATCATCTGCGTCGTAGCTGATGCAAAAGATGTAAACGCAATTGAAAACACATCGGAGTTTTCAGGAGTTTATCATGTGCTTGGCGGTACCATATCGCCGATAGACGGTATTGGCCCTGATGATATAAGGATAGACAAACTGTTATCACGTATAGGCGAAGGAAACGTAAGAGAAATAATACTTGCTACTAATCCGGATATAAAGGGTGAGGCAACAGCCGCTTATATTGCACGTATACTAAAGGATAAAAACGTTAAGGTAACGCGTATAGCCTATGGGATACCGATAGGAGGAGACGTTGAATATACCGATCAGGTTACTTTGTCACGTGCTCTATCCGGAAGGCGGGAATACTAAACTAAAAAATAGTATTTATTGACATGCAATTTGTTTGGGCATATAATGGCATTAATTTAAAAATATTTGCCGTTGAACGAAAACAAGTAACTTAAAAACAAGTTTTAAAAGAGAGGCGTTTTTAAGCTGAAAGAACGCTAAAACAGTTTATAAGCGAAACCATTTTGGGAGGTAACCGCATGTAACATGCGTTAAAATGTTTGAATTAAGAAAGCTTTTTAAGCTGTCCGCTTTTAGCGGGAATTTGGGTGGAACCGCGGTATAATTCGTCCCTTTATGGGGCGATTTTTGTTTTTTAAAAATATTTAGGAGAGGATTTATATGGATATTAAGCTAAGTGACGGGAAGAGAGTATCTTATGAAAATGAAGTTAAACCGATAGAAATAGCAAAGGATATAAGCAAGCGGCTAGCGCGTGAGGCACTGGTTGCTGAAGTTAATGGAAAGATAGCAGATTTAACAGCACCTATTAAAGAAGACTCTGAGCTTAAACTACTGACATTTGAAGACGAGGCTGGCAAAAAGGCCCTTAGGCACAGCGCTTCGCATATTATGGCACAAGCTGTAAAGAGATTGTATCCGGGGATTAAACTGGCTATCGGACCTGCCATAGACAATGGATTTTATTATGATTTTGATATAGATAAGCCTTTTTCAATAGAGGAGCTTGACAGTATAGAACATGAAATGGCAAAGATAGTAAAGGAAAATATGCCTATAGAACGCTTTACACTGCCGAGAAATGAAGCAATAAAGTATATGGGCGGTATGGGAGAGACATATAAAGTTGAGCTTATTGAGGCTTTGCCTGAGGGAGAGACGATAAGTTTTTATCGCCAGGGAGAATTTGTAGATCTCTGTGCCGGCCCTCACGTACCCTCTACCGGATATGTGGAACATTTTAAGCTTCTAAGTGTTGCAGGTGCGTATTGGCGCGGAGATGAGAAAAACAAGATGCTTCAGCGTATCTATGGTACTGCATTTACGAAAAAGAGCGACCTTGAGGATTATCTTAACAGGCTTGAAGAGGCAAAAAAACGAGATCACAGGAAACTGGGAAAAGAACTTGATTTATTCAGCATCCATGAAGAAGGCCCCGGATTTCCTTTTTACCACCCAAAGGGCGTTATTCTAATGAACAACTTGATAGATTTCTGGAGAAAAGAACATGTAAAACGCGGCTATGAGGAGATAAAGACTCCTATGATACTGAACCGCGACCTCTGGATACGCTCCGGGCATTGGGATCACTATAAAGAAAACATGTATTTTACAAAGATAGACGATATGGACTATGCGGTAAAGCCAATGAACTGCCCGGGCGGTATGATAACTTATAAGAGAAAGACACCCAGTTACCGTGAACTGCCTATACGGCTTGCGGAATTAGGGCTTGTGCACCGCCACGAACTTTCCGGTGCCCTTCATGGGCTTATGCGCGTCCGGTGCTTTACTCAGGACGATGCACATATATTCATGACAAAAGATCAGATAAAACAGGAGATATTTAACGTTATAGATTTAACGGATTATTTTTACTCAGTATTCGGCTTTAAATATCATGTGGAATTATCTACGCGGCCTGAAGACAGCATGGGTAGCGATAAAGACTGGGAAGAAGCCACAAATGCACTAAAAGAAGCTTTAATAGAAAAGGGCATGGAGTTTACGATAAACGAGGGAGACGGGGCATTTTACGGCCCTAAGATAGATTTTCATTTGGAAGATTCAATAGGCCGTACGTGGCAGTGCGGCACGATACAGCTCGATTTCCAGATGCCTGAAAAATTTGATTTAAATTATATAGGCGAAGACGGTGAAAAGCACCGCCCTGTAATGATACACCGAGTTGTTTTCGGCAGTATAGACAGATTTATAGGTATTTTGACAGAACACTTTGCCGGTGCATTCCCACTTTGGATATCCCCGGTACAGGTAAAAGTAATATCACTGACTGAAAAGACTATTAACGAGGCAAAAGCTATATATGAAAAACTGTTAGAAGAAGAAATACGCGCCGAACTCGATATAAGGAATGAAAAGGTAGGTTATAAGATACGTGAAGCAGCAGCGCAGAAAACACCTTATATGCTGATTATCGGAGATAAGGAAGTAGCAGAAAATGTTGTAGCGGTGCGCAAGAGAAAGGCAGGAGACATAGGGAAAATGTCTCTTGACCAATTCATAAAATTGCTTAAAGATGGTATCAAAGATAAATCAAATGATTAGTTTCAGGGAGGATTAATTAATGGACGAATCAAGAGTCGCATTTTATATTTTTAATAAACCCATATACTGGTATGCGATCATAATAGTTGCGGGTATTATTGCGGCTACGATAATAGCAGTACGTGAAGCAAGAAAAAAAGGCTACAATGCCGATATGATACTCGATTTTATTATTTTGGCGCTGCCTTTGGCAATCATAGGTGCAAGAATTTACTATGTAGCATTTGAGTGGGAACTATATTCAAGCGATTTATTAAGCATCCTTTATATATGGAATGGTGGGCTAGCATTGTACGGGGGCTTGATAGGCGGAATAATCGCCGCAATTATTTTTTGCAAGTGGAAAAAAGTCCCGTTTGGGGATTTAATAGATATAGTGGCTCCCTCCATTGTATTGGCGCAGGCAGTTGGCCGCTGGGGCAACTTTGCTAATCAAGAGGCATTCGGAGCCGCAGTTACTAATCCTTCGCTGCAGTTTTTCCCGTTAGCAGTATATATCGATTCTTTAAGCGGCTGGTATATGGCCACATTCTTCTACGAATCTATATGGAATTTAGGTGTATTTTTCGCGCTGCTTCAATATAGAAAGAAACCAAGGGAACGCGGCAATGTATTCGCCTTATATCTAATGCTTTACGGAATAGGCAGGGCTATAATTGAAGGCTTTAGAACGGACAGTTTATATCTTATCCGCTGGGGAAATGCCGAATCTGTCTATAATTCAGTGATATTCGACGGCATCAGGATATCGCAGCTTTTAAGCCTGCTGATGGTTGCCGGTGCCATAGCATATTTTATTTGGAGGAGGCACCACGCACTAAAAGAACTAGCTTACAGTGGCGAAGCATATTCTATTGAATATGAACTTAAGCAAAGGGAGAAGCTAAATGCTTTAAAAGATGAAAAGAAAATAAAGAATAATATTAAACATAAAAAAACTGACGATGTAGATAGCAACCAGGGTGATTCAGGCAATACGGTAAGCAAGCCTGAAAGTTAAAAGATAGATAATATTATCTTTAATTTAAACATTTAAAATAAAAAGGCTATTTAGAGAAATATCCTATAGTCTTTTTATTTTATACAAAATTTTTTATATCAATTTAGCATACTTCGACAAACATTTAAGCCGAAAAAAAGTATATTATAGACATCACATAGGAGGACAAGCGCATGGTAAAGTTGAAAAAGACGATAACAGGAAAATATAGGCCCGAAGATGTTGAATGCTATATAAGGCAGGTAAGGGCGGAACTTGAAACTACTCTTAAGGAGCAAAGCGACAGAATAACAGACTTAAAAGAAGAAAACATACTGTTAAAAGACCAACTGGAGTCTTTTAAAGAAAAAGAAGCGTATATATTAGATACCATGCAAAGAGCCGAAAAAATGTCCGGGGATATAATAGACGACGCTAATTTGGAAGCGGCAAAAAGGCTTTTTAAAGTGGCTGAAAGGGAAAAACAATTACAAAGGCTTAATGGTGTATATGTAGATAAGCTCGTAGCAGTAAAAAAATATATATCCATGCTTCTTACAAATATAGTTGAAGTTATAGATACGTAAAAAGCGAAGAGGTAAATCCTTCGCAAAATGGGAACAATGATTTTATGCGTATATTGGAAAATTTAAAGACACAAAAAACAGGTGGAGGCAAGTGCAATAAAGCCTCTTAGATCAAGAAATATTCTTAATTAAAGTTGGTTTCTTCCATAAAAGAAAGGAAGGGAACAGGTGCTCTTCCTTTCTTTATGTAAAAGTATAATGTATTTTTTAGAATTTAAAGGAGTTTTTTATATTAACAGCGTATTTTATATTTAAAAGCAGATTGAAAAGCGTGGTATTTTATGTTTAGGGAATATTTGGAAGAACTTGAAGAAAAAAGTTATCGCCTTATGCCAAGAAAAGTATTGAGACTTTGGGCAGGGAAAAGCCTATCGCTCCGTGCGACATACGTACAGAATTTCAAAGGGATAAAGACCGTATTTTGCATTGCAAGTCTTTTAGAAGGCTAAAGCATAAGACGCAGGTGTTTTTAACGCCGGATGGAGATCATTACAGGACAAGGCTTACACATACGCTTGAAGTCTCGCAGATAGCGAGGACTATAGCTCGTGCTTTAAGATTAAATGAGGATTTATCAGAGGCTATCTCGCTGGGGCATGATTTAGGGCATACTCCTTTTGGACATGCAGGCGAGCGGGTCTTAGATGAGATAACAGGGCATTTTGCACATAATGAACAGAGCCTTAGGATCGTAGAACATTTAGAAAACGGCGAAGGGCTTAATTTGACTTTTGAAGTTAGAGACGGTATATTAAACCATAAAAAGGGTTTAAAGCCAATAACTCTTGAAGGCGTAGTAGTAAACTTTTCGGACAGGATCGCATATATAAACCACGATATAGACGATGCCATCCGCGCAAAGATCATAAGCTTAAATGATATCCCCAAAGAATGTAGGAGCTTGGGGCTGACACATGGCCAGCGCATCGACTCCATGATAAGGGATATAATTACTAACAGCTTTATGAAAGACCAAATTATAATGTCCAACGAAGTCAGTGAAAAAACTGATATTTTACGGGAATTCATGTTTAAAAATGTTTATATAGGTTCTGCTGCAAAGGTTGAAGAAAAAAAGGCGGAACAGATGGTAGCAACGCTTTACAATTATTTTTTAAATAATATAGATGCGCTTCCAGAAGAAACAAGAAATATGATAGACAAATACGGCAAAGAAACCTGCACGCTAGATTACATATCAGGCATGACAGACAGATTCGCGATAAAAACTTTCAGCGACTTATTTTTACCATGCGGCTGGCATAGTTATTAATTTTTTTGGAGAACAAAATGCAAAGACTGCCGGACAACTTTTTATCCGAGCTTATAAGTAAAAACGATATAGTAGACGTCGTTTCAAAATATGTAACGCTTAAACAAAGCGGCGTTAACTTCTGGGGGCTGTGCCCTTTTCACAATGAAAAGACGCCGTCTTTTTCTGTTAGCCCACAAAAACAGATGTTTTATTGCTTTGGCTGCAAAACCGGAGGCGGTGTTATCCAGTTTATCATGAAGATAGAGAAGCTCGAGTTTATGCCGGCTGTAGAGTTTTTGGCAAACAGGGTAAACATGGAGATGCCGAAACTTGTAGATGATGAGAATTACAAGAGAAAAAAACAGCTTATCAAACGCATTTATGAGATAAATAAAGCTGCGGCGCTATTTTACCATCAAAACCTGCTGGCAGAAGAAAATTCAAAGGCAGTCTCTTATTTAAATGATAGAGGTATAGAAAAGGGAATAATAAAACGTTTCGGCCTTGGATTTTCACCAAATAAAAGTAAAAGCTTATTTGAACATCTAACGGGTATGAATTTTTTGAAAAGCGATATTTTAGCCGCCGACCTTGCGCGCACTAAAGACGGGCGTGTTTACGATACATTCAGAAACCGTATAATGTTTCCGATAATAGATACTTTTGGACAAGTGCTTGCTTTTGGCGGAAGGGTTATGGACGATAAGCTGCCAAAATATCTAAATTCTTCAGACACGCCTGTATTTAACAAACGTAAGAACCTTTATGCAATAAATTTAATAAAAAAACAAAGGGGATTAAAGGCTGCAATTTTACTGGAAGGGTATATGGACGTTATTTCCCTTAACGCCGCGGGGATACCAGGGACTCTGGCCTCGCTTGGGACTTCGTTTACCCGTGAACAGGCGTATCTTATAAAAAGGTTCTGCTCAAACGTATGTATATCATATGACGGGGATTTTGCAGGGCAGACCGCGGCAGTGAAAGCAGCGGATATTCTGGAACAGTGCGGCATAAACGTGCGTATTATAACGTTTGAGCAGGGTATGGATCCAGATGATTTTGTTAGGAAATTTGGTACGGGGGCCTATAACAAAAAACTCAGTTCGTCTCTTACTGTAATGGACTTTAGGCTTGACAGGATAAAAGAAAAATACGATTTTTCAAAAAAAGACGATAAGATGGACTATTCCGTTGAAGCCTCTAAGCTTTTGTCTAATGAAAAAAGCCCGGTTAAGGTAGAGAGGTATGCAAAGAGATTAAGCAATGAAACAGGATTTAGTGTGGATGCTATTCTTAGGCAGATAAAAAGTTATTCAGGCGATGAGAATAGCGTTGGAAATATAAGGTATAATAATATTGCGGGTGAACACTCAAGTGAGCATGCGAATAGAACGGAAAGGGCGTTAATATTATGCCTTATCCGCAATAGGGAGTTGCTAAATAAGGCAAGTAAAGACATAAAAGACGAAATGATTGTAGATAAATTCAATAAAAAGATATTTAATCTACTAATTGATAGTATAAAAAAAGGAGTTTTGCTGTCAAATGCAGAATTAATAACAAAGTTATCTAATGATGAAGAAATTACTTATCTCTCAAGGCTGGTTCTTGAGGATGAAGAACAAAGTTACGACGAAGAATATTATGATAACTTGAGAAAGAAACTTATCGTAGCAGATTTAAATAGACAAAGAGAAAAAATCATTGAGAAATTAAGCAGCGTGGATTCAGATCCTAAGTTGCTTGCAGAGCT